>JABJPQ010000598.1 GCA_018663815.1 Halobacteriovoraceae bacterium
CAAGATGTGTTGAGGCTAATAAAAGTCTGGATAGAGTATCATCATCATACATTATTGCTTTAAAGAACATCCTCTTTGCCTGGTCAGTATTAAGGAAACTTCCAATGAATGATATGTTGTGTTTGAACTCAGACGTTACATTACATTCTCCTCCTCCGGCAGAAGGAATGAGGTGAACATGCTCTTTCAGAGAAGGATTAATTTTTTTTATAAAGTAATTATAGGTTTTTGAATCTCCGATCACGAGTTGAGTATATTGATCAATAATTTTTTCTTCAAGTGGTGCTTCAGGAACAAAGAGATGGCTAGCCTCATCTACAATAATATTAACCACAGGGATTTTTATTTTTAACTTTAGAGAAGATTTTAGAGCACCATTATTCATCTGAAGAATAAGTTTTGGAGCTACTTCATTTATTAGGTTAATGAACCCATCCTCTGAAATATTCTTGTCTATTCCATGTATAAAATGCTCGGTCATGGTATTGGAGAGTAATATGTGAACATCGAAACCTAAGTTTTTATAGGCATCAATAAGGGACTGCTGGTATGCATCCAGCTTTAGATCAGGTCTCCAAGAATATCCTATAAATAATATATTTTCTTTTTTCAAGCTTTAGTCTCTTTGTTAATTAAATGAAAGGCGGCGCACTATCCCTTTCACTTTTCTTTTTATATAACTAAGTGTTTTATTTGTATTAAAATATTTTTTCAAACGATAAAAAACAGAAGGTTTTATATATTCTTCATCACCATGATTATATTTATGATTATCTTCTATGTTAATTCCGACAATTTCTAGATAAGTCCGATATCTATCATTACTCTGAATATAATTTTCCATAAGTTTGTTACACTTCGTGACTAGAATAGCACGCTCTTTTTCATTATTTAAATAATATAAGCACAATTCATGCAAATGCTCTAAGTTTTTATACATGACAATGATGCAGTTTTTCCCGAATACTCGAAATACGTCTGAATCCTGATGGTACGGAATCATTAATAACGCATTTGATGATAGAACATCATAGGAACGATAAGACAGTGCTCCGTTGAACTGGTGCTTTGAGTCACACACTACTATCTTGCTTTGCTGGTAGAGGTTTTGTAATTCCTCTATTGATTGGATTGATTTATTGGCGTCAAAACAATCTAGGTATTCTGGCTTTTTTAATAGTTCGTGAATCCATTTACTATTGCCATATAGCGAAATGCCTAGGGGATATAGTTTTTCAATTAAGCTTGTCTGTTTTTCTGCGCAGATGTGATCTGTCAGCAGTTTTTCAAACTCTATTAGTGGTAGCTTGCAATCAGCAAGAAAATCATATAATTGAGAATCCTTCATTGTTGGGCTTAGGTCAGGGTTTGGTTGAATTTCAAGCTTATTGATTACCTCGTTAATGCTAGGTAATGTGGTGTCATGGTGTGTGACTGCCTTTGCAAAAATTTCCCTTATCTTTTTTGTCTCAATATGTGGTTCGACAAATGTGATGTTGTGCTTAAGTATAGATGACGAGCCTGTAGTTAACAGATTATTTGTAAAGCTGGGCAGTATGTGGAGATTTTCGTGATTGTCTTTTTGAATATTTTTATTAAATAAATCGTATTGCTGATAATTATTCACAATCAAGTGCTCATTTTTAAAATCAATTGTTGGTAGCACAGAGAGTGGAGAGGATTCAGAAGGAATTAAGTTAATAATTGGTAGATTGAATTTAACTTTTTGATTTTTGGGTATGACTGAATTATTCAGTATAATAATAAGGTTAGGTTTAATTCGAGATATTTCCTTCTCAATTTTTTTGAGTGGAAATATACGCTTTATTTGAACACTCTGCTTATTCAGATGAAGATCAGATTCATTTAAAATATATAGGTTGTGGCCAAGCTGTTTAAAACCATCCAGCAAACTTTGATGAGAATGATTTGATTTTTGTCCACTGTCACTGGAGTAACCTATTAAAAATATTTTTTGTTGCATTATAATCCTATCTAAATATATCGAACAAACTCTTTTTAAATTGATCAGATGATACATATTTAACATCAGTAGTTGAACTTAAGCCATTCGATTCAAAGTTAAGGTTTGCAAGTTTTAGCATCTGCTGAGCACTGTCTTGGTAAGAAAATCCTGAGGTAACCAAGTCATTACACTTTTTAACAAGTTCTAACCTTTCATCTTCATGGTCTAAATAATATTCACACAATTTGTATAGGTGATCCAAATCTTTGTACATCGGAATGGGACAGTCCTTACCAAAAAAAGTAAATGCATCCGAGTTTTTATTCCATGGAAGAATCAAAAGTGAGTTTGATTTCATAATATCATATATTCTATAAGATAATGAACCAGGCACTTGTACCTGAGAGATATGAATTGATAGTTTGGAGCTATTGTATACATGACATAATTCATCTCTGGAGGTGAGTAAGCTACCAGGCCTAAAGCACTCTAAAACTTTTGGAGTGTGAGATAATGTTTCAAGCCATAGATCATTTCCGTATAGTCTAAGCCCCAGAGAAGAAAGTTTGGTTATGGTATCAAGTCTTAATCGAGATGAAATATGATTTGATAGGTAGTATTTGACATCTTTATGTTCTAACGCGAGTTCTTTAAAAAAATCATTAAGATCATGCTTAGTCACAAGTTTATCAAAGTCTGCATGGTAATCATGAGTCAACTCAGCCATGAGAGCAATAATGTTTTTAAGAACTTCTTTATCTTTGTGTATTGATGCTTTCCAGAAAATAAATTCAGCTTTTGCTGTTTCCAGAAATGATCCAATAAATGAAATATTATATTTTTGTTTAACGTTTGGGTTTTTAAGTAAATCACTCACGCAGGGAGATAGAGAGACGTGGTCGCTTACTATTTTTGGGCACACATGCCTGAAGTGCTTGTATGAGCGAGAGTTTGTCGTGATGATGAAGGTGTTGTTTGAAAAAAAATTATCAGCAATCAATGCATCTGGGATGAATAGGTGTGACAATTCATCAACAATTAAATCCATAATAGGATATTTTTTGCTAGTTAATACTTCATTAAAAAGTCCAGCATGGTTCATGCTTACAAGAAAGTCTGGCTTGATACTTTCTAATACTTCAGAAAACTTTTTAGATGAAAAATCCTTGGAAATTCCAATCACGCTACCTTTAGGACAAATTTCATTTATTGAGATAATATGAACTTCATAGCCTAAGTCACTAAAGGCATTAACAAGACCCTGTTGATAAAAATCTATTTTCCTGTGCTGGCTCCATGAATATCCTATAAAAATAATTTTTTTGGCCATTTTTTTCAATCCAAATTCGTTGGGTGCGTTGCAGCAGTAGCTCTTGAGAAAATCATTCTTCCTGTATATTTAAAGAATATTTCATGACTTCTTGCCTCGTGATACTAACAATTATATATTTTTAGTGATATAAACTCAAACTTAAATGATAATTTGGATATTGCTCCAAAAAGCTAAAATTGTAATATGAAAAAATATTCTGTAAACGATTGCTATATATTTGATCTGCCAAAAATACAAGACAATCGGGGTAATCTGACTTTTGTAGAGGGTGAAAACCATATTCCTTTTGAGATAAAGAGAATTTATTATCTTTATGATGTTCCAAGCGGGAGTGAGCGGGGAGCCCATGCACACAAAGAACTCTTTCAAGTAATGATTCCCATTGCTGGAAGTTTTGATATTACTCTTGATGATGGGAACGAAAAGAAAACATTTCAATTAAATCGACCAAATAAGCCGTTATTTATTTGTCCTAAAATGTGGCGGCAGCTATCAAATTTTTCTTCAGGGTCTGTTTGTTTAGTATTAGCATCAGATAGATATACTGAAGATGATTACATCCGAGATTATGATTCATTCAAAAAAATTATTAATAAAACCTAGGAAACAGAGATGGAAATAAAATTTCTAGATTTAAAATCGACATATTTAGAACTTAAAGATGAGATGGACTCTGCGTTTACTGAGGTAATGCATTCTGGTTGGTATCTTCAGGGTAACTCCCTAAGTGCATTTGAAGCTGAATTTGCCGAGTTTTGCGAAGCGAAATACTGCGTCGGAGTTGGAAATGGTCTTGATGCGTTAACTTTATCATTAAGGGCCATGGGAATTGGAGCTGGAGATGAGGTTATTGTTCCTGCAAATACATATATTGCTAGTTGGTTAGCAGTAACTTACGCAGGAGCGACACCTGTACCAGTTGAAGCCTGTAATACTACATTAAATATTGATCCTACAAAAATTGAAAAAGCGATTACATCAAAAACAAAAGCAATTATGCCTGTTCATTTATATGGTTTACCGGCTCAGATGGATGAAGTTAATTTTATTGCTAAAAAATATAATTTACGTGTCATTGAAGATGCTGCTCAGGCTCATGGTGCAACTTATAAAGAAAAAAAAGCAGGCAGTCTTTCAGATATTGCTGGTTTTAGCTTTTACCCAGGTAAGAATCTCGGAGCATTTGGTGACGGGGGAGCAATTGTAACAAATGATAAAGAGCTCGCAGATACTGTTCGAAGTCTTGGTAATTACGGATCTGTTAAAAAATATGAAAACAAGTATAAGGGAGTAAACTCAAGACTTGATGAGATGCAGGCTGCGTATTTACGAGTAAAGCTTAAACACCTAACCGAATGGAACTCTAGAAGAGAGAAAATTGCTAATTACTATCTTGAAAGCCTTAAAGATTTAGAATTGATTTTGCCATGTACGCCTGAATGGGCCACATCTTCATGGCACCTATTCCCTGTAAGATCAAATAATCGCCAACAGGTTTTAGATAAACTACAAAAAGCCAAAATTGGTGCCCTCATCCACTATCCAATCCCCCCACACCTTCAAGAGGCATATAAAGAACTTAATCTCAAGGCCGGAGATTTTAAAATTTCTGAAAATATTGCTGATGAAATTCTAAGTTTACCGATTGGACCACATTTAACTATGGAAGAAGCAAAAAGAGTCGTTGAAGTTTTACATGGATAAGAGTCTTCCAAAGGTTACCATTATGGTAATTACTTACAATCAAGAAGATTATGTTTGTGAAGCTCTGGATAGTATTCTTATTCAGGATTATCCAAATATTGAAGTTGTTGTTGCTGACGATGCTTCTAAGGATAGAACTCCCGAAATTTTAAAAGAGTATGAGAGAAAATTTCCTGAAATTTTTAAAATAATATTGAATAAAAAGAACCTTGGTATTACAGGAAACAGCAATATTGCGTTTAACGCTTCAACTGGGGATTTTCTGGTGGGGTTGGGCGGAGATGATGCCTTTTTACCAGGAAAGATCTCGGCTCAAGTATATGAATTTCAAAAGGATGAAAAGGTTGTGCTATGTTATCATCCTGTTGAAATCTTTGACTCAGAGACAGGTGAAATTCTGCATATTTCTAATCAATCTGACTCTGAAGATGTAAGCTCTGCAAGGGATATAATTGAAAAAGGTGGAATACCAGGAGCAGCTTCTGTGATGACAAGAAAATCAGCTTGTCCAAAAGAGGGCTTTGATCCGAAAATACCGTGTGTTAGTGATTGGTTGTACTTTATTGAAACTGCGTTGAACGGCAAAATAGTCAAAGTAGACGGGGTTTTAGGCCGCTATAGAAAGCACTCTCAGGGTACGAGTCAAAAAACCTATGAGCTACTAGAAGAATCTCTTAGGGTTATGGATCGAGTTGTAGAAAAACATCCTGAACATAAGTGGCTAGAATCTTGCTGCCGAAAAGGCAAAGCGCGATATCTTATGGGTGAGGCTTTTAGACAACTTGAAAAAATGGATCTAAAAACTTCTTCTGAGCTTGCGACTAGGGCTTCAAAACTAAATAAGAAGTCTTTTTTTAGAGCAATTGCACTTGTGTGTTATCTCTTTTTTAAACTTCCACTGCTAGCAAAAATTTTAATCCCCACTCTTTCGAAGTTTAAATATACAATTAGAAGAATCTCAAAATAATGCCTTGCGGAGCATGGCTCTGTTTATTCATCAACACTATACAAGTTACCAATTTTTATGATAAAAAAACATAAAATTTCATAAACATAGGAATATAGATGCAAAATATTGTAGGTGAATTTATAAACCTGAGACTTCTTTCTGAGCAAGATGCTGGTATCACTTTTGAGTGGAGAAAAGGTGATCGAGCTTCCCTGCTAAATAAGGGAGCAGAAACTGTTGAACAACAAAAAAAATGGATATCTTTAAGACCAGAAGGTGAACTTAATTATATGATTGAAACAAAAGAAAATAAGCCAATCGGTATGATCTCACTTATTGCAATTGATAAGGCAAATAAAAGAGCTGAGTCCGCAAGATTTTTAATTGGTGAAAAAGAAGCATCAAGGGGGATTCCTGCTGCAGTTGAAGCAATGAAGCTTTTGTATGAGCTGGCTTTTCACGAATTAGGACTTGTTAGAATTTATGGAACAATTGCAAGTTCAAACAAACAGATGATCAAGTGGCAAAAATACCTTGGGATGCAACAAGAAGGTGCACTTAGAAATCATTACTTTCTTAATGGCGGGTATCAAGATGCAATTTGCATGGGAATACTCAAAGAAGAGTATGAACAAGTCGCACTTCCGAAAATGAAAACACTAATGAAAATGGGACAAGTAAAAAAATAATTTAAGGAAAATAACATGATAGACTTGCAGACATCAAAAAAAATCATCAATGACGCTTTGATTACTTTGAATGAAGAACTTGATGATGATGAGAAGATAATCATCGGTGAAAATACGGTCTTATTTGGGCTTGAAGCTGAAATTGACTCATTATCTTTGGTTTCCCTTGTCGTAGATATTGAAACGGTTATCAATTGTGAGCATGATTATGACATCGCTTTGACAGATGATAGAGCGATGACGAGAGATAAGTCTCCATTTGATAATGTAAATGCTCTGGCAGAATACATTACTGAATTAACTGGAGAGAACTAATAATGACAACCATAACAGAAGATTACACTGGAAAAATAGTTGTCGTGACTGGTTCTTCTCGTGGAGTAGGAAAGCTTGCTGCAAACCACTTTTTAACAAACGGAGCCACCGTTGCTGGGATTAGTAGAGGAGAAGGAACTATTGATAATGAAAACTATCATCATTACTCGATAGACATTAGTGATAGTAAACAAGTTCGTAATACTTTTTTTAAAATAGGTAAGGAATTTAAAACGGTACATATTGTAGTCAATAATGCGGCCGTTCTTACTTCTCAGTATAGTTTAATTATGCCTGCCGAAGATGCGGAAGCCATGATTAATATAAACCTTTTGGGTACATTTTATGTGTCAAGAGAAGCTGCTAAGCTGATGAAGAAAAGTAAGTTTGGAAGAATTATAAATATTGGATCCATGGCATCAAGCCTTGAACCCATGGGAGATTCAATCTATGCTGCCTCCAAGGCTGGAGTCATTACCCTTGCAAATGTAATGGCCAAAGAATTTTCGGGTTATAATGTTACCTGTAATACCTTGGGTATTAGTGCATATGAAACAGATATG
>JABJPQ010000600.1 GCA_018663815.1 Halobacteriovoraceae bacterium
AAATCATTTGATGTTCCTAACTGTAAATAAGAACTACGGTTTAAATACATAGATTAAATTAGCCGGGGTTATGCTCCGGCTTTTTTCATTATGTGGTCTTCAACCAATGGTAAGTGTAACTTAAAAACCGTTTTACCATCTTCCTTTGCTGCCTTTATAAAACCACCGTGTGCATGAGAAATTTTTTGAGAGATACTTAATCCAATACCTGTCCCGTCACCTGGAGCCTTAGTTGTATAGTAAGGCGTAAAAGCCTTTTCAAAGTCTACCTCAGTCTTTCCTGTATCCGCGACACATAAAACCTGCATTCCTTTATCAAATTCTAAGTAAATACTAATTATCTTTACTCCTGGATCTTCAACGATAGCATCAAATGAGTTATTTAGAAGGTTTAGCAACACTTGATTGAGTTGTTGTGGCTTACATAGGCATAAAATGTTTTCATCTATTGGCTGAAGCTTTAACAAAATATTATTTACTTTAAACTTTTCAGTACAAAAAAGTAATGTCTCATCAATAATGCTTTGTAAGCTTTCAGTTACAAATTCAACCTCTGAGTTATTGCGACTAAAATCTTTCATCCCTTTAATGATGTTTACAATTCTTTTTGATGTATCAATTATCTTATTCAAATTTTTGGTCAACAAAACATCCGTAAGCTTATCTTTTTCATGCAAGCACTTTATTAACTGACTATTCCCTTGAATAATCGTAAGTGGGTTATTGATTTCATGAGCGATTCCAGCGGCCATTTCTCCAAGACTTGCAAACTTTGATGCCTGTTCATTGATTCCTCGTTGAGTCTCCAATTCATTTTGTAGCTTCCTATTATTATCGATATCAATAGATATAATAAATATTTCGTCACCTGACTCAAACTTTTGTTTACTAAATTCACATAAATGCCAACGAGGTTCACCTAAAACTTCCACTTGAAGTTCACAGCTATGAGATCGACTTGGGCTTTGCAAAAATCTCTGAATCTCTTTTGTGATTGGTGCTTCAGGATGCTTAGCCCCAAACTTCACCCCAAGTAAACCCTCTTTTTCAATCCCCACTTTTGTTTTTTTAAAAAGCTTATTAGTACCAATGTATTTTAAATCAGAATTCAGCCAGGTAATCTTTGCGGGAATGAGATCCAAAAATGTTTGTAAGTGACCCTCTCTAGATTTTGTCTTTTCATAAAGAGTAACCATTGTCTCTTTTAATTTTTTAAGTTCCATAACTCTCATACCAATCATTGGGCCATAACCAAGTAATATTAAAGCTAAGACATTCGAGGTAGTAGTATTTAGACTAAATAACCACACGACCGAAGGGCCATTTATCAGAACAAAGTTTAGAAAAAACATTTTAGGTCGATGATACAAAAATGAAGCCAATGCTTCAGTTGATGCAACAACAAAAACCCATGTTCCAAGATGACCAACTGATAAAAAGCCTTGAAATACGCCCTCAAGAACTAGAATTGAGCCAAGACATAACGAAGAAATAGCTATAAGTATAAGATAGCTGTTTAAATATTTCTTTTGTACTGTTGCGGTCAATTCACTATTATATTTTATCCCTAATGCTATAACTGTCAATGAAAGGCTGCTAAAGACAACTGAAAAAAGAATTAAAATATTTTGAAAATCCGGATTTTTTGGAGTTATAAGCCAAATACCAAGTACAATTAAAAAATTACCACCGAAATTTGTTTTAGCTGCTTTAAAAATGACTTCATTAGTGTACTGTTGTGAATAGTTCAATTTAACTCCTAAATTACATCTACATATCGGAGTTCATGATTAAAATTTTAATAATTTAAATTATTTATTGAGTATTTTAGCAACGTCTTCTTCTGAATAAACTTCAACACCTAATCGTTTAAAAAGGCTTGTTATAAGACCACTTCCCTCAGTTATTTTTCCAGAGAATGTTCCATCATAAATATAGTTAACACCACAACTAGGGCTTTTTTCTTTCATTATTGCCATTTTAATTTTATCTCGTTTGATTATATGCTCAAGCTCTTCCATCACAGGATTAAACTTAGCTGTAATATTTTCTCCCGCTAAAGAAACAATATCACCATCCGTGAACTCAATGGGATCTCTCGGAGTTCCTAATCCAGAAGCAACCTCTGGGCATATAGGAATTAGTTCATATTTATTTTTAAGGCGAGCAAGATAGTCTCCTCTTAGGCTGCAATGACCTCCATCGTACCTAACTTTTTCACCCAGAAGACATTTACTTATAATAATTTTTTTCATTTCAGCTTATACATGTTAGTTGTATCACAATAACTGACTTCCTCGATTTCACCACCACTCTTGCTAATGGCATCAATCTTTTTTACAATTTCAGTAATTCGGTTTAAAGCACTTAAAGCTTTCTCAATTCTTTTATGATCAATTTTATCTTTTGATAAGCTTAGGTTTCCCATTGCTATCGCAAGAGGATTGTTAATTTCATGGTTCAAAGTAGTAACGAGAGTATTAATGGTGTTTATTTGTTTTGCCTTTAGACTTTCCTTAAAGAGCGATTTAATTTGCAGCTGCGTTTTAATTCTTGCAACGGCAATGTCCATATTAACTGGCTTAACGAGATAATCATTAGCTCCCTTCTTAAAAGCCTCAATGAGATCTACTGAACCATCCTTAGCTGTCACCATAATAACTGGTAATTCAAAACTATTCATCGTTTCTCTAATCTTAATAAGTGCTTCAATGCCTGAAATATCAGGCATCATAACATCTAATAAAACAAGATCATACGATGACTCAAGTGCTTGAAAACAATCGATAGCACTTGAAACACAATCACACTCAAAGCCCCTTTTAGCTAGGCGCTTTGATAATAATTTTGTGTTCATAACATCATCATCAACCAATAAAATTTTCACAGGGTTACTCACTTGAATCAACTCCAAATATTTTTTTCACTTCATTTGCAACTTTAGATATTTTTAATTCTAAGACTTCGTAGAGTGTCGATATGTCTGCGTCTGATTCTTTATGTCCTAGAACTTCAATTTTTGCTGCAACCTCAACCAGCTCAACTGCAAAAAAATTAAGCAATACACCTTTAATCGTATGTGCTTGTAGCTCAATTTCTTTAAAATCTTTCTCCGCAATACCTCGTTTTAGTCTTTCCATAATGTCAGGATATGACTCAACGTAAATATCAATGAGATCTGCAATCATTTCTTCATCACCCTCAAAGTGACTTCTTAATTTTTCTTCATCAACTATCATGTTTAACAGATCGGTATTACAGTATTTATATTAAGATGATTATGTAAATAGTTCAAAAAAATGAGGGAACGACTTACAAACTGATTCACTTGGGTAAACACTTCCACCTCCCATCTGTTTAATAAACAAAGATGCCATCATAACGATCCGATGATCAGGAGCCACTCTTACGCAAAGGTTTTTGTTTTTTGTATTCTGAAAGGGATATATTTTTAACTGATCTTCTAACTCACGATAATCAGACTTGATTTGTAAGTAACTCAAGAAATCAAGAATTTCATTCAATCGATTGGATTCTTTGTACTTTAGCGTTTTGATATTTTTGATTAAAGAAGGTGTTTTTGCAAAACTAGCAAGATAAACAAGAGTTGGTACCAAATCAATGCATGTTGAACCATCAATCTCAAAACCAGAAAATCTCGTATCCCCAAAAGTTAACAGCAAGCCCTTTTCATCAATAGTAATTTTGATACCTATACTTTGCAATAGTTCAATTAAAGCCGAATCTGCTTGATTATTATCAATGCTTGTTACATTCGTAACGCATATATTTTGATTTAATGCTGCATAGCTTAGAATATACCCAAGACTACTAAAATCAACAGGTACTCTAAACTCACTACTCGTCTGAAAGTGCTCAAGCACAGCACTGGTGAGATCAAGGTATCGCTTCGAAGAACTAACATTTTCCAGCTGAACAGTGAAGTCAAACTCATTAGCTACCAACATAAATGCACTCGCGACCTGAGTTGTTTTAGAACAATCAATGACGATATTATCTAACGGCCTTAAGGGGCCTTTTAACTTAAGTAGATTAGCATCAATACTTATAACAACGCCCATACTTTCCAAAAGACAGAGAAATTGCTTAAAGGGTCTCTTCGCTAATTCACCAAGTAAGGGTAGATGATATTCATTCTTTCCTAACGAAAGCAATATCATCAAAAAACGAATCGTAGTTCCTCCCTCACTTCCTTTTAATACGATTGCTTTATCCTGTATCACCTCACAGGCCGGGAAGGAGTTGTTCAGTGTAATACGGCCATCAGTAAAATCTATTTCAAGTCCAACTTCATTTAGCATTTCAAGCAAGTCTTTTACATCTTGCGCTTGCGGAATATCTAATAATACTATCTCATTCTTTTTAAGAGCACCCAGAATGAGAGCTCTATTGGCGTAAGACTTTGAGGTCGGACACTTTAACTTCGCTGGTAATTTATTTGAAGAAATTTGTGCAAAATTCATTTGTTTCCATTTTTTTATAGATCGCTTGAAATTTAATTGGTTTAACCGTAACCTGACCAACCTTTGTCGGGATGATTAGCTCAATTTCATTATTCAAAATTCGTTTTTTATCTTGTTCAAAAAAGCGTTTAAATAGTCTCAGGTCAACTTTCATATCTTCACTTTTATTTATTCCCAATTTTTCAACAATAACTTTTAAATCTTCCAAGAACTCTGGAGCATACAGATTCAAAATGATTTCGATACCAATAAGGACACAGATCCCGTGTGATAAATTTGTTGCCTTTTCAATAGCATGGCCAAA
>JABJPQ010000358.1 GCA_018663815.1 Halobacteriovoraceae bacterium
GGAAAGACACTCTATTTATCAAAAATATTCAAATGGTATGGTGATGATTTTAAGCAAAAGTATGGTGGATATCAGAAGTTTGTCATTAAGACCCTTAGATTGCCAAACAAGGTGTATCCTGTTGAATTTAATGAATATAACTGGAGCTTAAACCAAGTAAGTTATTAAAAAGACAATATCAAAACAAAAAGCCTCAAGTATATTTCAAAAGTATCCGATAAACTTTTATGAGAATTTTACTACTTTTATCAATATTTCTGTCCTCTATTAGTTACGCAAATAAATGCCAGACTCCCAAGTATTTAAACAAACCAACTGACCTACGCTCTAAGTTTGGTCCGATTAGAGAGCAGGGTGATATGGGTTGGTGTTATGCCTATTCAGGTGCTGACTTATTAGGATTTTACGCTAAAGAGCATAATAAATTAATTAACCCTACAAAAAGGGAGACCCAAATATCTGCAGTCCATATGGCCAATACAAATAACACAAATAATGAAAGAAAAATCAGAGAAAAAAATGACATGAACTTTCAGTACAAATTTACAGAGCCTGAGGGTGGGCATACTGATGATGCCATAAATAGCCTCTTAGACAATGGCTATTGTTTAGAAAAGGATGCTTTATCTGAAAAATTTAATTTCAAAAGTGGTAATTGTTTTGGATTTAAAGCAAGGTGTAGCCTAAAGTCTATCATAAAAACTATTAATCAATATAAAATATTCAAAACAAACAAGTGTGAAGCTATAAATGCAGCAAGAGCTTTGTCAGTAAATGTGCCTATGAAACAAATTATCTCAGCTCTAAAAAATGCGACAGATGTAAATGCGTTTAACGATGTTGTCGCTGGGATATGCACACCCAAAAAATTATCTTTACCTAACAAAAAAGCTTACGCACATCACTTAAATCCATTTAACTCTCACGTTTTCTTACAAATCATTGATGATAAGCTTGCAAAAGGTGAACCAACTGAAGTTGGCTTCGAAGTTGGTGAACTCTTAAATAATAAAGCAAAATATAACCACACATCCGTTGTTGTTGGAAAAAAATACAACTGTAAAACGCATAAGTTTGATTATATATTAAGAAACTCATGGGGAAGCTCATGTGCTCCTTACTATAAAAGCAATTCAAATAACTACAAAAAAGTGAATCGCTGTCGATCAAAATTATCCCAAAAATATACCAGTGTTTTTCAAATTAATAATCTTGAAAAGCGCTTAGCAAAAGCTATAAATGAGGGAAAAAAGAGATCTATTAAAGTAAGAACAAAACTATTAAAGCAATCCAAAAGAAAAGCTAAACTAAGTGATATACAGTTTAACTTACAATATAAAAAATGCCTAGATGATAATCGAACAGCTAAGCTCTTAAACCCCAAATTAAGGTGTGAGGGCGGTCATATTATCGTCCCGCCGGAAGAGCTAAAAAGAACAATTAAAAGTATTACCTATATTTCCGATAAAAAATATCATCAAAAACAAAACACACGATTTAATAAAGCCCTCGACTTTGGTGAGAAAAACCCTGGGTATTATTATGATGAAGAAGGTGAAGAAGATTACGATGAAGAGGATATTGACTATGGTCTATAAAGCTTTACTATTAACTTTTGTATTTTCGTTACCAAGTGTGCATGCTAAAGAAAATACTTGTGTCACTGATGGAAAAATTAAATACTTCATTTCGGCTCATGAAGAAAAACAAATCATTGGCTCTTATTGTTTTAATCAAAAAAAGAAGACCATTCTAACTCAAAGATGTATGTACGGTGACGAATGTACTCTATCAAAAAAAGTAAACCAAAAGGTAGCGTTAAAACTTGATTCTTTTTCTAACCCTCTCTACAAAGCTTGCCAAGTGCTGGGCGGAAAACCTTACAAGGCAAACTTCTCTCATCATAAGAAATGGACCACATTTAAAATCTGTCTTTTTCCAGATGAATCTTTGATTGACCTAGACAGTCTGTATCGTAAAAATCAAATAGATTTTTAAGAGAGATGATAAACTTCTCGCATCTCTTCATACAAAGCGAGCATCTTGTCCTTAATTTGAGGATGATCTATGTCTTTTTGATGATAAACAAAACGCTCAGGTCCCATTTTTTTTAACATTAACTTAGTCTGCCAAATATTATCTCGTGGCATATTTAAATCAGAGTGATACTCAAACATAGCTAGGATTTCAGGATCAATAAAATCTTGAATCGAATTAAAATACTCATCATTATATATCTTTTTACCATTTTCTAATCTGGTATAACCTCGCACAACATAATCAATATAAACAACATCACACTCAAAAGATTTAAAAAGATGATTTATCGCCTTAAGCGGAATGATGTCACCACAAGTAGCAATGTCAAAATCAACCCGATAAGTACAAACTCCATTGGGAGCAGAAGCATCGGGATAAGTATGACTGGTGAGATGAGATTTGGTTAAATGAGATTTTACGGAACTTCCATGGGATACCGATTCCCATTTTCCTCCCTGAGCATCGCTCATAAGAGTCATCGTACTCGCACCAACAGGGTCGTAATCCATCTTTGACTCATTAATAATATCTGAGTCAATTATTTCACAAATTTCTCGTGAGATTTTTAAAATTTTCTCTGACGAATATTTTTCATTAATCCAATTGATATACTCTTCTTTTTGTTTATCATCAAAAGTAATACAAAAATCATACAGATTAAAAGAAAGAATTTTTGTTAAATTATTAAACCCGGAAAGTTTAATTTTTTCTGCAGATGTGATAAATCCCATAGTAAATTCCTCACTAAAAAGGGGAAGCTATAAACCTCCCCTTTTTTTATCTATTCAATAAAGTTTTTTAATTTAAATAAGCCCTAGTTCTTTAACCGTATCTCGCTCTGATTTCAATTCAGTTAATGTCGTCTTAAACTTATCTGTACCAAAGTCATTATGGGTTTGACCTTCTACGACAGTAAGTTTCCCATTATCAACTCGACAAGGAAAAGAGAACACTAGTCCTTCATCTACTCCATACTGACCATTTGAAGCTAAACAAAGTGAAAATGTTTCACCTTTTGGAGTGTCGTGAGTAAGACTATAAACACCTTGAACACAAGCATTCGCCGCTGAAGCTGCAGAAGAAGCTCCTCTGGCTTTAATAATTGCTGCTCCTCTTTTTTGAACAGTTGAAATAAACTCACCTTTTAACCATGCTTCATCTGTAATAACTTCTGCGGCAGATTTACCACCAATTTTTGTATTATAAAAGTCAGGGTATTGAGTTGCTGAGTGATTTCCCCAGATCGTCATATTTGTAACTTCTGTAATGTCGACACCTGCTTTTTGAGCTAACTGAGTTTTTGCTCTTTTCTCATCCAAAGTGGTCATCGCAAAAAATCTATCTTTAGGAAGACCTGAGTTTTCCATTGCAATTAAACAATTTGTATTACAAGGATTTCCAACCACAAATAAACGACAATCATCCGCTCCATGTGCGGCCATCGCCTTTCCAAGTGGTCCAAAAATTCCACCATTAACTTTTAAAAGATCTGCTCTTTCCATCCCATCTTTTCTAGGTACTGCGCCAATAGCTAAAATCCAGTTAGCGTCCTTAAATGCCACTTCCATTTTATCTGTGCAAACAATATTTTTTAATAAAGGAAATGCACAATCATCTAACTCCATTTTCACACCTTCTAAGGCACCCAAAGCTTGTGGGAGTTCTAATAATTGAAGTTCAACTTCTGTATCTGTTCCAAACATTTGTCCTGAAGCAATTCTAAATAAGATTGCATAACCAATCTGTCCAGCAGGACCTGTAATTGCAACTTTAACTCTTTTTGTGGCCATTTTTAACTCCTTAAGTCGTTAACATAAAATATGTGCTCATTATAAAAGATTTGCTTTCATGAGTAAATACGGCAATCTGCATGGACAACAAATATAAATCATCTTATGATGTCTCATATAAACAAATGAAGGAGCAAAGTGTCATGAACGATACTAGCAAAGCACCAAGTCGAAATTCCAAAAATAATTCTAATCAAGGTACTAATCGCAACCGTAGACCAAATAATCGACGACCTAATGGAAATAATAAGAATAGAAGACCGAAGAGTTTAACTCCGGCCAGACTATTACAAAAATATGATAATTTACTTGAGCAGTACCTTTTGGCCAGAAAGAAATTCTTTGAAACGAGAGGGCGAATTAAAAACAAACAACTAGGTAAAGTTGAAAAGAATTACCAATTATGCCTTAAAAACCTAAGAACATTTGAAGCAAATTTAAAAGACTGGCAAAAAGAAACTTTGGCCGGAAAAATAAATGCTTATCCCGATGATAGGCAATACACTAAAGAGCATGACATTGAACCAATAGGCGATGAAGTTTCTTTTGTTGGTGAGTTTGAAGATCCACACTTATTAACTACTCAGAAAGCCGAAGACTGGTCACAAGACACAGAAGAGTCATCAGGCACTATAGATGACTATAATGCCTACAAAGGTATTTCAGCTTAATTTAAGAATTTGAAGACATTTTAAAGGTATTAGAAGAATTATATTCACCCACTGCAGCAACAGTGTTTTCTTGCGAGTTATTGCTCGTTGGTAGCGTTTGAATATCAGCATTTTTATCAAGCTTTAAATAATTATTTAGAGTTGCATCATGATCAGCTAAAATGGCATCTTTTAGCTCTTGAGCATCAACATCAAGCACATCAGAAACACGTGAAAGCATCTTCAGAGGTATATTACAAAGTGCTCTTTCCACATTGCTAATAAACTGACCGTTCTTATAACCTAATAGGTGCGATAACTCTGATTGAGAGTAAGCTTTAGGGTGTTGTAATCTTTTGGTGCGAATTAAAGTAGCAATGCTTTTAAAACAACGCATGGAATCTCCTACTGAACTTATAAGTGTTAAACATAATAAACATTTTTTTCGGAATGTCTTTAACAATCTTGAAAAAAACTATAAAACTATACTGCCAAAGAAATTGAAAAATTAATATGAGAGGAAAATTTTGAAAAGACTTGTGTCGTGGAATGTCAATGGGATACGGGCCTGCGTAAATAAAGGCTTTGTTGAGTGGGTAAATAGTTCAAAAGCAGATGTTATCTGTTTGCAAGAGATTAAAGCACTTAAGGAACAGTTTCCTGAGAGTGTTTTTGAATTAGAAAACTATTATTTATATATTAACTCTGCTGTTAAAAAAGGTTACTCAGGCGTTGCTGTATTAACAAAAGAAGAACCCCTAAAAGTTATCACTGAAGTTGGAATTAAAAAATTTGATGATGAGGGAAGAACCCAGATTTTAGAGTTTAAAGATTTTATACTTTTTAATTGTTATTTCCCCAATGGTCAAAGGGATCATGGTCGCGTGCCATTTAAACTCGAGTACTATCACGAAATTTTAAAAC
>JABJPQ010000073.1 GCA_018663815.1 Halobacteriovoraceae bacterium
TGGCACTTATACTCTAGAGGTAAGTGCCACATCATTTTATTATCTTTACCTATGACACGATTTTTTCCCATCGCTGCAATCATTGAAATTATCATATAGCAACGGCACCTTTTATATGTGGATGAGCCTCATAGTTTAAAAGTTCAAAATCTTCAAAACTAAAGTCATCGATGTTTTTAATCTCTGGGTTAATTTTTAAAGTAGGCAACGACATTGGTTCTCGACTCATTTGTAACTTGCACTGATCCATATGGTTTGAGTAGATATGCGCATCACCTAAGGTGTGGACAAACTCTCCAAGCTCTAAATCACATACCTGTGCAACCATCATAGTTAATAGGGCGTAACTACCAATATTAAATGGAACACCTAAAAAGATATCAGCACTCCTTTGATACAGCTGACAACTAAGTTTTCCATCAGCAACATAGAATTGAAAAAACATATGACAAGGAGGTAATGCCATATTCTCAAGCTCTCCGACGTTCCATGCATTTACAATAAGTCGTCGTGAGTTAGGATTCGTTTTTATTTGTGAAATAACATCATTAATCTGATCATGGGTTTTTCCATCGGCTCCTTGCCAACTTCTCCATTGAACACCGTATACAGGCCCAAGCTCACCGTTTTCATCGGCCCACTCGTTCCAAATACGTACTCCATTATCTTGTAAGTATTTAACGTTACCAGAACCCTTTAAAAACCAAAGTAATTCATGCACAATAGACTTTAAATGTAGCTTTTTAGTCGTCACCATCGGAAAACCATCTGCTAAATCAAAACGCATTTGATGCCCAAAGACTGATTTTATTCCTGTCCCCGTACGGTCCTCTTTGGTAACACCATTATCATATGCTCTTTTCATTAAATCTAAATATTCTTGCATAGCTTTCCTCTCTAAGTATTTTCTTGTTTTATGAATCTCAATTGATGTGTATAATCTTATGAAGAACAATATCAAACCCAAAACTTATTGTTAATGAGATAATAAGCATTGTAAAGAGGAAATTATTATGCCACAAGTCGCAACTGGAATTATGCGCTTAAAAAATGAGAAATCCCTGCAAGAAAAGTATACCGGCAACATCGGAGTGCTGTGTCATAGCGCTAGTATTGATGAAAAATACAATCACTCATTAGAAGTCTTAATCGAGATTTATGGCCAAAAAGTAAAAAAAGTCTTTGGCCCTCAACATGGATTTGTAACTGATGTTCAAGACAATATGATTGAAACAGACCACGTCATTCATCCTTACTTTAAACTTCCAGTCTATTCTTTATATTCAGAAACGAGAATCCCAACTGATGAAATGCTGGCAGGAATCGATCATCTTTTTATCGACCTGCAAGACGTTGGAACAAGAATTTACACATATATTTATACCTTAACTCACCTGCTAGAAAAATGTGCAGACAAAGAGATTGAGATTATTGTGCTCGATCGTCCAAACCCAATCAATGCTGTCGATATTGAAGGAAACATTCTAGATACACAGTTTGCATCTTTTGTAGGCAGACATCCCATGCCCGTTAGACATGGTCTAACAATTGGCGAAGTTGCTCTCATGCACCAAAGTTTTTGGTGTGATCGTAAGTGTAACCTCTCAATCATCGAGATGAAAAACTATAGTCGACAGATGAACTTTTATGACACTAAACTCCCCTATGTAAATCCATCACCCAACTTGCCAACAGTTGAAGGATGCTTCACATTTGTTGGAACTGTTTTATTTGAAGGTACAAATATCTCAGAGGGCCGGGGAACCACAAGATCACTTGAACAAATTGGTCACCCATGCTTTGATCCATGGGAATTGAAGTCTCATTTTAATAAAATATATCACGATTTGAATTTGTCAGGTTTTGTGCTAAGGCCAATTTACTTTCATCCTATGTTTCAAAAACATGCAGGTAAAACTTGCGGTGGATTTCATATTCACATTACTGATTATCAAAAGTTTAAAGCATGGAAAGTTTCTCAGATATTTTTAAAGAAATTTAAACAACTTTTTCCAACTGAGTTTAGCTACAAAACAGACGGATATGAGTACGGTGGGAACTTAAACCCAATCGATATGATTAACGGTACTGACAAACTTAGGCACTGGTACGCTACAAAAGAAATAAATGCTGATTACTTAGATGAAGTTGAGTCTTTTGGTCGCGAAGAATTTCTAGCGAATAGATCAGAAATATTACTTTATAAGTAATTAAAATCACTTATTAATTACATCGTTTTAATTTTAAGCTATTTCATTAAAAACCGATAAGTTATCGATAATGAAATTACTAAAAATAAGCTTCATATTTATATTTATTTCTCTTAATTCTTGGGCTCAAGAATGGACTGAGATTAACCCCTTACCATACTGCCAAAAAGTTAAACTCGAATACAAATTTGATGGGCAATACCATGTCCGTTATCGCCCGAAGCCCGAACTTGATTACGTGATTGTTAAAGAAACGATTGATGACATAAATAATCTTTCGATTCTATCAGAACAACTAGCTGAGCTAGGATATACCCTTTGCTCACAAGATGCTCCTAAACTTATTATTGGTGAGGATAGATGTAATGATAATTTTTCTTTTGCAAGATTAACAACATTCATGCCTGAATTTGTAAGCCTAATAAAAAAGATAGTTAAACATATTGATGTTACAAAAAAAAATTGTGATGATGTAATTCCTTTGATTGAGTTACAGAATAAAATTTCTGACTTAGATCAAGGCATAAAATTAAATTTTAAAAA
>JABJPQ010000087.1 GCA_018663815.1 Halobacteriovoraceae bacterium
GAATTCAGCATAAGATAAAAACTCAGTGTAAATTGAGATCTTCAATTTTCTGGAGAACTCTACCTTACTAAAGAAAATATCAAAAACATCACGATGAATATGGTCCAATGTTTGTGAGAACTTCTTAACACTTTTTGATGTTAAAGATTCACCTTTCCAGCCAGGGACAAAGAAGGCTTGCATGGGGTTAGAGGATTGTTCAGGTTCAGCATGATCAAAAGGCGCTAAGGAACTCATCAGAGAGCTAGTCTCTTGTTGATCTCTTTGAGAAATTTCTTGAGTAATTTCGTTGTTTGCCAACCAATTACCCAACATAAAATTCTTTTTATTCAATTGCTTCTCTCTCTAGAAAACTAAATAAAATTAATTGCTTGCGCGGTTTTTGTGAGCATAATTTGTATAAGTTTTACGCTAAAAAGTCATTAAAAAAGAAAAATTTTCCCCTATGAAATAAATAAGTAAATACTGCGTCACTTTGATCCGATAACACTAAAGAGACTAAAAAAAAGGGAGAAGTTCCCTAGAAATGGATATTAATGAGGAGAGTCGTATGGACAAGGGCTTTAATGATGATGAGCTAGCAGACATCATGAATGAAATTGAAAGCTTAGAAAAAGAATTTTCTGAAGATGTAACGCCTAGCGAAGAGGTTGCTACTACTGAAGAGACTGAGCATGTTGTTGCTGAGGATAGTCATGAAGAAGTTGTTGCAGAGCAACCGCAAATGAGTGAAGAAGAAACTCATGTTGATGAACCTGAGCCAGTTGTTGAGGCCGTAGTTGAAGAGGTTGAGGATATTAGACCATCTGCAGACTTGACTCAGCCAGCAGGTGAAGAGACTCACGAAGTTCTTGAGGAATTGGTTGAAGTCCATCCTGAGGAAGTAGTTGCGGCTCATGAGCCCTTTGAAGAAAAGGTTCACCCAATTAGGGACGTAAGGGAAGAATTTCATCCGCATACGAGTGGAGCTCACTCAGCAATGAGCTTTAACGTGGAAGGTGATATGAAGCTTGACCTCGTTTTTCATATTTCAGGTAAAAAGGTTCATTTAAATATTAAAGATGGCTCTTTTGAGTTAGAATTAGAGGGAGGAATGAAGTTTTCAATTCCTCTGGATGAGACTCATTCAAATAAAAAAGCTGCTTAAGAAAAATGTCCATAAAAGTTCTAGGGGGAATGGCAAGAGGTTTTACTCTTGCTACTCCTGACTCTTGCACGACAAGGCCAACCTCCGTTTTATTACGTCGTCGATTTTTTGATTCCCACCAAGATTTTTCAGATAGTCTTTTTGTCGACTTATGTGCTGGCAGTGGAGCAGTAGGTATTGAGGCTTGCTCTAGAGGAGCTAAAGAAGTTTATCTGGTTGAAAATTGTAAAAAAGCATTTAGGTGCTTAAAAAATAATGGCCATCTCTTTAAAGAGAAATACCCACAGTCGGGGAGTCTTAACCCCGTTTTATTTGACTTTGAGAAGTGGATAGAAAGAAGTGAGGATATTCTTGCCTCATACCTCGCTGAGGATACTTACCTGTATTTTGATCCACCTTATGAAAAAATAAATATGTATGAACAGTTTTTTAAACTCATAACACAAAAAAAAGTAAGCGCTAGAATCATTGTTGAAGCTTGCCAGCAAAAAACCATGTCACTTGCTCAGTTTGAAAAAAAGTTTGGAGTACCTGTAAAAACCTTCAAACAGGGAACAAGTTTCTTAGCTATTTATGATTTATAAATCCTTGTTATAATGGTAAAAACGAATTATAGATGAGGAATGAATCTCATGAAAAAAACAGCTTTATACGCGGGCTCATTTGATCCTTTTACGAACGGGCATTGCGATATTGTTACCAGAGCTTTAAGAATATTTGATGAAGTGACAATTCTGGTTGCTGTCTCGCCAAATAAGAAGAATCTTTTTACCAAAGATGAAAGATTAAACATGTTGGAAAATCTATTTAAGGATAACTCCAAAGTTAAGATTGCGTCCTGGGAAGGTCTTTTAGTTGATTATGCCAAGGAAAATAATATCTCTGCGCTTATAAGAGGTTTACGGCCAACGGGAGATTTTGAAATTGAGTTTCAAATGGCATCTATGAATCAGAAACTCTACGATGAATTAGAAACGGTGTTTCTAATGACTGGTGAGAACTTGTATTATATTTCGTCCTCGTTGGTTAAGGAAGTTTTTCAACATGGTGGATGTATTAAAAAATTTGTTCCAAAGATTATCTTTGATGAAATAGGGAAAATAAACAAATGAAATTAAGCTCTAGAGTTAGTGATATGAAGACAAGTATCACTCTAAAAGTTAATGAAAAAATTAATAAAATGCTACAAAATGGGATACATGTTTATAATATGACAAGTGGTCAATTACCTTTTAAGCCATGTGGTGAATTTGTTTCAACTTTATCAAAGCAATTAAACTTTTTAAAAAGTTATCAATACAGTCCGATTGCAGGAATGCCAAAATTAAGAAGAAAATTTATCGACTTTATCGAAGAAAAACGAGGCATTGATTTTGGCTCAGTTGAAACGCCAATGGAATGTATCATTAGTAACGGCTCTAAGCACTCCCTTTATAATGTCTTTGGAGCGCTATTGGACCCAGGTGATGAGGTCATTCTTTTAGCTCCTTATTGGGTTTCTTACCCTGAGATTATAAAGTTTTGGAGGGGAGTACCAGTTATTGTTAAGTCTCATGCCTTTGATGCTTATACGCCAGCTTTAGAGGATATTGAAAAAGCTATAACTGATAAAACAAAAGCGATCATTATCAATAGTCCTAATAATCCAGCGGGTATTCACTATACTGATAGCTGGATGAAAAATTTCGCTAAATTTTTAAATTCTCATCCTGAATTAACAATTATTAGTGATGAGATTTACAGTGAGCTTAGTTATTTTGATCCTAAGCCAAGTTATTTTTATCAGTTTGATAAAGAGCTTCTTAGTAGGACAGTTATCATTCACGGTATTTCTAAGTCTTTTGCAGCAACAGGCTTGCGTATTGGCTTTTGTATTGCTGATGCTGAGCTAACTAAGGCCATGGCCAAAGTGCAAAGCCAAACAACATCAGGGCCTAATAGTCTCGTTCAAAGGGCCTTAGTTGATTTTGATTTTCACCTGCAAGATAATTATTTTGATACGGTTAAAGAAGAGCTTAGAGAGTGTGCTCAAATAATTCGTATTTCTTTTAGAGATGCTAATTTAGCTCATTGTTATTATCAAACAAATTCTGCTTTTTATTATTTACTCGATTTTTCACGCATGCCATTTTTTAAAAAATTTCAACTAGCACATGCGGACCTGGAAGAGAGTGATCTGAGTAAAGTTATAGTGGATGACATACTTGATAAGGCTGGTGTGGCTTTAGCTCCAGGATCAGCTTTTGGGTACCCTAACTCGGCAAGAATGAGTATGACCCTTGATACAGCTCCTTTTAAAGAGGCGATTGGTAAATTAACCGAGTATCTCACTTCGAAATAAAGCGAAATAGAGCAAGTTTTTCTGGCTACATTTATATCCTTCCTCATTCTAGAATTATAGATGAGGTATTATATGAAAATAAGTTTCCATAAATTAATCTGCATACTATTTTGTGTGATTATTTCTTGTGCGAAAACCGACGAAGCTGAGGTTATCTCTGCGCTTCAAGAAGCCAAATATTTTTTAAGTTCAATGGAGTGTACTGACGCATTATCTGCGTTGGATGAGATTGGCTTTCAAGAAGATAATGCTGATTATATTTCAGTCTATGCTTCAGCTCAGGCATGTAAGGCAGGTTATAAAGAGCTGGATCTTTTTGGGGGAAACTTGGATAGCCTCGCCTCAGCGAGTTTGATTACTTCATTAGCAGCTTTAAGTTCCTCAAATGAAACTGAACCAGATAGTGCTAACTTTCTAGCTTTGGATGGAGCAATAACAACCCTGTTATCTTATGATGGAACAGCTCAACCGAATACAGCAGCTAGAAATATAAAATTTGGTACAAAAAAATCTGGTGATATAAGCTTACAAGCTTTGTATTTACTTTTTGTTCAAATGGGGAAGTTTTATGCTCTTTATGGTAATGCAGGTATTAATACGACACCAGATCCAGATGTTCCAGGCTCAAAAGGGTATGGAACATTTACTAATTCGTGTCTTTTTTCTTACACGACAAGTGATGCCATTGATTGGGTGACTGCATCTCCAGCAGGAACCTGTACAGCAGCTACCGGAAGTGAAGGAAGTGATTTTTTAGAGTCACCGGTTACTGCAGCTGTAATTAAAACTCGGCTGTGTAATGGAATTATCTACTACAATAATTTGATGGATATTTTAGCTAACGTAACTTTACCGGGCAGTGACTCCTTGGGTGACGTTGGAAACATTCAAACGGTATTGGCTAACTTAATGAGCTTAGCTGAGCTTGCTGAGGCTGGCGCTTTTAATGATGGAGATGCCAATGGAGTAAATGCGATATCGGCTTTAAAAAGTGTTACTGGGCAGGCTGCCTGTGAGGCTGAAAATATTGAACGTATTGAAAAATTTTATGCCATTTTTCTTGAGACGATTTACCAATGAAAAAGCTACTTATACTTCTTCTTTTCATCTTTTCACAACAAACACTGGCCGCCGCTGAAAGATCATTGGGTAAGAGTGCCCGGGGATTATTAATGGGGGATGCTTATACTTCGATTGCAGATGACGAGTACACTCTTTTTTATAACCCAGCTATTTTAGCTAGGCATAAGGGATTTAGTTTTTATCCACTCAATCCGGCTTTTAGTGGTACAAATATTTTAAGTGAGCCCGATAGATTTACTGACCTTGGTTCTGAGCCAACTGATTTTGCGACAGCAGCTTTTGATTTTCCGGTGCATATTGGAATTAATTATGCCCCTGGTTTTAAAATGGGAAAGTTTGGTTTAACTGCTTTAGTTAACTATAATTCAAATTTTAACCTGCAAAATCAGGTAACACCTATGTTAGATGTTGATCATCATTTTGATAGGGGCTTTATTGCAGGATATGCTCATCCGTTATTTGGAAGTTATACGACAGGCTCAGGAGGAGAGCATTTAGCACTAGGCTTAAGTGTAAAATACATTCAAAGAGAAGCGATATATGGATCCTATAATTTAACCGGATATAGTTTATTAGATGCACTTTCAAAATCAGATGCTGACGCTATTTTAGAGTCCTTAGGAAAAATTAATGGAAGTGGTTGGGGAGCAGATATTGGGTTAGATTATATTAACTCCAGTGGAGCTCAAACATTTAGTGCGGGGCTGGCAATACTTGATTTGTATACTATCTTACATACAGAAAGTAATACAGATGATTTAGAAGTTCAAACTCAACCGATACAGGTTAACCTTGGAACTGCTTGGCAAGTTAGTGCTGGCGCTGGATTTGGGTTTACAGTTTCTGCTGACATAAAACATTTAGAGCAACAAATGGAGTTAGCCAGAAGAGTTCATTTGGGTCTTGAGCTGGAACTTACACCAGCACTGAGCTTACTCGGAGGCATAAATGCAGTTGATAATTATAGTTACGGTTTAAAATTTAATACAGGCTTAATAAAAATCTATGCTGGTTTTTATGGCACTGAAATTGGTGAAAAATTGCATCAACAAGATTCAGATCGTTTCATAGTTTACCTATCTCTTTTTCATTTTACTTTTAATCCATAGACTCAAATTAGTATAAGTATAATCTTTATTGTTGATAAATCCTATCTGCTATTTGCTAGTTATGGCCATAAGAATTTTTTTTCCTTACAATTGATGCAAACCTAATTTTCCAATTTGGAGGGAATTCTTGAATAATAAAAACAAAACTTTTGTCCTAGACACCAATGTTCTATTGTTTGATCCAAGCTCAATTAATAAGTTTTCAGATAATAACGTTTTTATACCACTTATTGTAGTTGAAGAGTTAGATCGCTTTAAAAAAGATCAAACAGAGAATGGAAGAAATGCGAGATATTTTTCTCGACTGGTTGATGATTTAAGATCAAGTGGGTCGTTAGTTAAAGGAGTCCCTCTAAGTAGTGGAGGAAATCTACGCATAAGCATTTTGAGGGAACCAGCTACCAAGCATATCGGAATTGATCTTTCAATTAACGATAATCTTATTTTAGCGAACACACTTTATCTAAAAGAGAATGGTGAAAATGTTGTTCTTATTACTAAAGATATTAATCTTAGACTAAAGGCGGATGCACTTGGTGTTGCAGCTGAGGATTATGAAACATCTGAGATAAGCATTGATGAGCTGTACTCTGGACAACGAACTTTTGAAATTACTGATACTCGTTTAACTGAGTTTGAAAAAAATAGATTTCTTGAACTTACTGAAGAAGAGAAAAAAACTTTTTTTGCAAATGAGTATCTGATTATTCATGAAATAGGTAATCCACAACATCGTTTGCTAGGAAGATATCATCAAAAAAAGGGTGGCATAGTTCCATTAATAAAAACCCGTGAAGGTGTGTGGGGAATTCACCCCAAAAATGTTGAGCAACAATTTGCTCTTGATGCTTTATTAAATCATGAAATAAGTTTGGTTTCACTAGTGGGAAAAGCGGGAACAGGAAAAACCTTGTTAGCTATAGCAGCTGGACTTGAAGTGGCCATAGGTCAGCAACAGTTCTCGCGGGTTCTTGTCTCAAGACCCATTGTTCCCATGGGAAGAGACTTAGGCTATCTTCCAGGCGATGTTAATGAAAAGCTTGGTCCTTGGATGCAACCAATTTTTGATAATATCGATTTTCTTTTTGGTAACCAAAGGGTTAATAATCAAGTGACAACTTGGGATGAGCTTATCAATCAAGGTTTATTACATGTTGAGCCGCTCACTTATATTAGAGGTCGTTCTTTGCCTGGGCAATACATGATTGTGGATGAGGCTCAAAACCTTACCCCCCATGAGATTAAAACAATAATAACCAGAGCAGGCGAGGGAACAAAAATTGTTTTAACTGGTGATAGTGAACAAATAGATAACCCATATCTTGATTCAATTAATAATGGACTAGTTTATTGTATTGATCGTTTGAAAAAAGAAGATATTGTCGCTCATACAAAACTTGTTCAAGGGGAGAGGTCACCTCTTTCTGAAATTGCGAGTGAGTTTTTGTAGATGACAGTTAAAACTGCTTATCAGAGAAAATATTTAAGAGCACCATTTACACAAGATGTCTTGTATGGGGATGGAGGGTTCGTACATAAAGCGAAAGCACTAAATCTTTCTGAGGGAGGAATCCTTTTAAGTGAACTAGGATGCATTCCAGCTGATGAGTGTATTTCATTTATGTTCCAACTTCCTCGCTATTCTTTATTTAAAAATTTTCATCTAGAGGATTTAAGGCAAGTAAATCGTGAACAGCTCGAAACGAGCACGATTCGTTTTAATGCTCACATGGTACGAAAACCTGGTAATACGCCATCAGCGACAGAAGGGGTGTTTTCACCTAAGGTCGGTTTTGAAATTAAAGAGATTGCTCCTATTTATCAAAAATATATCTATGAATATGTTGATGTTTTTTCCAGCAACTTGATTTATATGCAGGTTCTTATAGACACACTTCAATCTGACCAAACAAACTTACCAAAGCTTCGTTTGTTATCTCATATCTTGGGATATGATCAAAATGATAAGGTGGCTTATTTAAGAAAGGTTATTGA
>JABJPQ010000410.1 GCA_018663815.1 Halobacteriovoraceae bacterium
AGGTGATGAAAGATATGAAATATTTAACATTTTTATTTTCAATGAGCTTATTTTTGCAAGGCTGTGCACCCGCTCCAGAAGATGGTTTGAAAAGTAAAATTTCCATTCGTCTGCCGGCTTCGGTTAATCAGTCTCCCTTAAGACATCTCAAAACAAGTAGTAGTAGACAGGCTAAAGTTACTAGCCTTAACGATATTGACTGCTATGCTATTTTGATAAGTTGGAACGAAGAGTTAGTTGAGCCATCTTTTCCAATAGGTCGTTGTGCTACAAGTAGTGGCTTAGAGGTATTAAATATTCGACAAGCTGAGGGTGGTATTGCTGATGGTGGGCTGTTAGAATTTGATATGCCTTCAGAGGTAAATGCAAAATTTAGTGTTGTTGGTTTTACTTATAACTCTGCAAATGCAGGCTTTTGTCCGTTTTTCCCAGATTTAACTTTAGATGAATTATCAATTATGGGAACTCCTACCATTGTAGGTGAAGGTCACGCTTTTGTTACCGGTGAGTTTGTTGAAGTTCCAATTAATATTTCTCTTGATAACCCTATTGGTCTTGCTGATTGTAAAGAAGGTCCATTTCATTGGGAACAAGTAGTGAGCACGGTTGGTGGAGCTGGTATTTGGGGAACTTCCTTATGGGGAAGTGCTACCTGGGGTCCATAGTTTAATCGAATTATGTTTTTAGCAATGAGGTTGTTATGAATAAATTTTTTAAAGGTTTTTTTTCTAGATTTTCTTGGTATTCAGGGGTTATTACGGGGATTCTTTTTTCTTCTTTAATTGCACTTGCAGCCCCTTTGGTAATTCCGCATATTTTCAATGACGGCAATTTGATCTCTTCAACGGAGGTTAATCAAAATTTCACTGTGATTAAAGATAAAATAAATGAGAGTGAATTTGGGGTGACAATTGGTATGTCTGGTGATCTTTATGTGAGTGACGGCAATGAACTCATTTTACCATTTGATATGATCTTAGAGGATAATACTGGGGGAGCATTTGATGCCTCTAACTATACCTTTACTGTTCCCCCTGGGGAGGGAGGATTTTATAATATTTATGCTACTTATTTGGGTGATACATACTGTACTATGCAATGTGAGTTTAAAATATTCGATGGTGCAAGTGAAATTGGAATGATTGGTACTTATATTTCTGATACTCAGAGCACTCAAGTGAAAACGATACATTTGCCTGATGGTGCAGTTATAAGCTTTAAGGCGTTTAATGGAATGAGTATGGGGGCAGTCAGTTACTCGGTAGTAGGTGCGTCAACTAAGATTTTAATTAAGCGAGAAGCTCGTTTTTAATAAGAGAAGAGAATGCACACGGCACCCTATACTGATTTTAAGGGTTAACAAAATTTTCTCTTTTATCTGTTGTACTACTACAACCTGAATATTTAATTTCAGCTGTTTCAAAGCTTGAATTAGTGTATGGTCCTTGAGTATTTTGAGTCCCAATAAAACCACCTTAACATTATTAACAAGGTCAATTTTACAAAACATCCACGTGACTCTTGACCCGTTTAGCATATAGAGATAATTATACAGTAACAAATCTTTTTGCTAAGGATCATGAGTGATGAAATATCTAATAACAATTATTTCTTTTTTAATTTTTTCATTTTCTTCATTTGCCGGAATTATGAGTGAGCTTGATTTACAAACTCGCCAGTCCGTAAAAGAGTACTTTCTTAGCGAGTCTGATGAAGTCGTGCAAGAGATAAAGAATTTATGGCTTGAGGATGTTAAAGAAAATTCTCAGATTGATCTAGTTGTTCACTCTGTGGCCATAGCCCCATTTGTTTTTTTTGATGATGCTATTTTTAATTGTACAACAGAATTTAAACGCGTATCTGCGCGTTTATTTAAGGTTGTTAAGACTGATTGCGAGTTATCAGAGAACTGGTAGAGGGGTACACGACACCCTATAGTAATTTCAAATGTTAACTGAATTTTATCTTGGGTTAGCAGCCCGGTTAAGGACTGCTAAAAAATAAAAATCTTTTACTGCTTAGTAAATTTAACGACAAAACTCGCTCTGTCATCTGTTACACTACCACAACCTGAAGACTTAATTTCTGCTGTTTCAAAGCTTCCATACATTTCAGTTGCACTTACCGAGTTCATAGTAAGAGCTGTTTTATGGTAATACTCACAAGATCCATTAGTACCAGAATCTTCGTCATTTAAACTAAATGTTGACCCACTAATAACAAGTTTATTCAGAGTGTAATAATCAGACAAGTTTTCTGTGCTAGCCGTTCCAGCATCTCTTAGCGGGCAAGTATCACTGGTAGAACTTGCGTTCGTGAATGCTCCTTGAGTATTTTGAGTCCAAGTAAAACCACCACCTTCTTCAGTGGTAATATCTGAAGCTTCTGTCGTTGTCATATCAACTGATCCACAAGTACCAAAAGCTGCTTGAGAAGCCCAAACTCCAATTCCATAAATTGTCGTTGAACTTTTTGTGGCACTAATAATTCTAAAAAAGACTTGTGGCGATTCAGTAACAAAGCTTGAGCAATCAGAATCTGCTGTATCAACGCAAGTAAGTGTCCATGCAGTATTGTGAAAATCATCCACGGCCATTGCCGAGCTTGTCGACGTTGATTGCGCCGAGGCAATGACAGCTTTTGGAACTTCAATAACAGGGTTTCCTTCGGTAAGTGTAATGCTGCCTAGGCTAACACTTGAGCCAAGTTTCATTGATGATGAAGACTCATCAGACATACCTGTGTTGCTGTCTTTTATTTTGATCGTTGCAATTATTTTTGAATCGGATTTTGCGACTACAAAACAACCAAAAGGTGTGTTTGTAGGAATTCCAGCAACATCAAACTGTCCTCCGGCACCAAAGTCACTTGAACCTGAGCTAACTGAAGCATTAAAAGCAACACAGTACATTTTAAGTGCCGATAAATCGAGAGCTGATGTCCCTTTTTCAAGCAGGCCATTTCCAACAAATGCTGCTGTTCCCATTGTTCCTGAGATGTTGATTGTATTTTCAGAACTTGATGAATCACCTGAACCTCCTCCTCCGAGACAGGAAAAGAAAAGTGATAAAGCGACTAGGGTTAATAATAATTTTTTCATTTTTTATCCTCCATAATAAAAATAAATTAACCTTATGTTAAATTTTCAAATAGCTAAATTCAAATTATTTATGTTTGAGGCTTATACTTTTTTAAGGATCCACGATAAAACGACGGAATTTCAACAACTTAACAAATCTCTTGAAATGTAATTAAAACAATACTCAGACGCCGTGCACAAATATAGCGACATAGACCAAAAAACACGTGAGAGCGTAACAGAATATTATAACCATAATGAT
>JABJPQ010000272.1 GCA_018663815.1 Halobacteriovoraceae bacterium
TTGAAGAAATTTAATTCAATACTATGGCATTTACAACGCACACCTTCCCATGCCTTTCCCAACTTAAACCCCATAGGTGGATAAATTACTTGCTTTGCACCATCTTCATAATAGAGTAGTATTCCATGTTTGTATTTGAGCTTAGATAAATCTTTCGCTGAATATTTTTTCTTTTTTAATTCTTTAAGTTCTTTTTCATATAGATTATTTGCTTCTATTATTCTTCGAGTATTGTAGTTTCTTTTAGTTTCTTTTAGTTTCATCCAAATCAGAGTAAGAATTTTTGATCATAGCATTTGTTATAAGTGATATAAAGATTAAAGGCATTATAAATAGTATTCTCAATGAAACTCCTCAATTGTCACACTAATACTAATTATAACCAACGAATATACCTTATAGAACTAGGAAATTTTTTCTTAAAATGAATTAGATTATGAGTAAATTGCTTTACCTTTTCTTATCTGTAAGAGTTCCGGACTGTACCTGTACCTGTCTTAGTTTGTACACACTTGTGAAGACTTAATCCCTCAAATACAGAATCTACTTTGACAGACAAACCACTAAAATTTACTTTAAAGTCAACAAAGAAATAAAAAGTAATAACAACCTAATAGGAGTAAAGATTATGAAAAAATTATTAGCAATCGTTTTAGTTTCACTTTCAATCAACGCTTTCGCAACAACTACGAACAAACATTTTTCTGTTAAATTCTCAGGGGCTTCTGAAGCAGAAGTTATGGAAAAAGTTGAAGCAGCACTTCCAAGTATTCAAAATGGTACTTTAAGAAGCTTAAGAAGTGATATGCGTTATGAGCAATGTTCACCAATCAGAGCAAAGTATATTGAAATTGCAGGGCTAGGTATTGGTAAAGGTTATGTTTATGCTAATGGTGAGTTTACTGCAGTTTATACCGGTATACTTAAAGTTTGGCACTCAAACTGTTGGGAACCAAGATAGTATTACAAGTTACTAATTATACGAGCCCCATATCATATGGGGCTCTATCATAAAAATCAAAACTTCATCCCATTCACATAACTCAAATCAAGACCTTATAATTATTGTACAAACTAAAATATATGCTAAAATTTACGGATGAAAATAAAAATCCTCATCCTTACTGTTTTCTTTCTTGGATCATGCTCAAAAGAAACGAGTAAGTCTAACCCCATAATTTCAGAGGGTCCAAACGCCTCAGAATGCACAACGGGTACAAACTCAATTTATATCGATGCGACCAACGGAAATGATGCCAATAGTGGTGAGAGTTCTTGCCTTGCTTTTAAAACATTATACAAAGCCTCTGCCAGTCTCTTAGATGGAATGACGGTGAATTTAAAAAAGGGTGAAACTTGGTTTAATGAATACCTGCTCATAGATAAAAATAATATCACCGTTGATGCTTATGGATCTGGAAATGATCCAATCATCAATGGCTCTAAAGAGATTAACGGCTGGATTCATGAAGGTAGTGGAATATATAGTCTCATTGTAAACCATGCTGAAAATGCACAAGGCGGAGGATTAGGAAACCTTTCACGTGATAGTGTCATGATGACTTTTAGACCTTGGGATACTGATGCGACAACAACATTTGCCAGCGCAATTGATCATTCATTTTCTTATGTTTATGCTACCAAGACTCTTTATATAAAAAGCTCCACAGATCCCGACTTAAGTTCATTTAGAGCATCAACCAAGTTATTTGGAATTGAAACAAGAGATGACTCTGAAATATTAGTTCAAAATATCAAAATAACACGCTTTAGCTTGAATGCCGTTTATTTTTATGATTGTGTCAATTGTACTGCTAAAAACCTTACCATCACAAATGGTGGAGGAACAATTACGGGTGCTAATAGCGGTGGAGGAAGTGCTGATTACATCTATGCAGGAAATGGAATCGAGTTTGATAATAACTCCACAGGTGGCTTAGTGGAAAATGTAACGATTGATAGTATTTTTGATTCTTGCATCAGTCCTCAGATCTATATTAGTAACCAAACAATGAACAATATCACTTTTAAAAACTCAACTCTCTCTAAATGTGGTTATGCAGGAGTTGAAATTTCGATATTATATAATGGCGGTTCAGTTAATAATACTTTAAGTAATACTACCATTGAAAACCTAACAATTTCAGATGTTGGAACTGGTTGGTCAAAAATTCGCTATGGGGAATTCGATGAAAATAAAGGTACGGCCAATGGGATAATTATTGAGTCTGGGGCTGACCCCACTGGTGCAACAAGTTCGGGAAATGTTTCTGGTACAATCATAAGGGATACTAAAATTAATGGCTCAAAAGGAACGGGAATCTTGCTTAAGGGTGAAGTTGGTGATGTAACCATTCAAAGATCACTTATAAATGGGAGTTCAGGTTATGGAATTTTTGTCTTTGCAAATCCATCAGAGGTTCCCACCACGCCAAAAATAAACCTATATTCATCTCTTGTTTATGACAACTCCAAGGCAGGTTTTTCTTATAGCCTAGGGAGCGCTTTAGGCTTTGAACTCATCCACAATACATTTTCAAATAACGGGAGTGTTATTCAGCTGGAAGTTTACCTACATAATGGAAGTGGTGTCGTTAAAAATAATATTTTTCAATCAAGCTCAGCTATGACTCAGTTATACTTTGCGCCTGGAATTAGTATCGGTGCTACAAATATTAACAATAATTGTTATGAAAATGGCACAAATATGTTTGGTTATGATAGTAGTGCCTATTCATTGGTATCCTCCTTTAAAAGTGCTCATGGATTTGAAGCTAATGGAATCGGAACTGGATCCATTAATTTTACAGACTTGAATGCCAAGAAATTTTCTCTTGCTACAGGATCAGCATGTCTAACTCTTGGAAATAACGCCACCACTGTTATCTCAGATTATAATGGCGTATCCTATGGATCATCTCCACACGCTGGTGCATTGGCCGAATAGCTGGGAATATCTAAGCTTCACATCTTAATTATTTTCTAAATAGCAGTAATAAAACCTAAAGTTTTTTTAATTTTGACCGACAACATAAGGCGGGTAAGTGCAATCAATCAAATCAAAGGGCAATCTTGGGACTTCATGAGTTTTTAGTCGACACAATATATTTTTTAGTCGCAACCCTTGTACTTGTTCCAATTTTTAAATGGCTAAAACTTGGTTCCGTTCTCGGCTATATTGTGGCCGGAATTCTTATTGGTCCAATGGGACTTGAGCTAATAGATAATTCAAACAGTATTGTTCAACTTGCCGAGCTTGGTATTACTTTACTCTTGTTTATAGTTGGCCTTGAACTAAGTCCTGCCAGGTTAAAAAAGCTTCGAAAAAGTATTGTCTTTGAAGGTGGCTTACAAATGACAATATCAATGCTTATCTTTACAGGTATTGGATTACTCTTTAACTTTGATTTAAAGTCTGTTTTAATCATCAGTATTGCTCTGTCTTTATCCTCTACAGCATTTACCTTATCTTACCTAACTGACAATTCTCAAATGACTCAAAGTCATGGACAGTCGTGCTTAAGTATACTTTTATTTCAAGATATTATCATCGTACCCGTTCTTGCATTACTCCCCTTACTTAACTTTGATAATTCTATTGGGGAAATCGTAAGTATTCAAACAATAATGTTTAAAATTACAATTTTTAGTGCCTTAATATTATTTTGTTTTTTTGCTCTCAAACCAGTTATCAGTTTGATTAAAAAAACACAAGATCAAGAAATATATCTGGCTTCTTTTTTATTTTTAATAATAGGTATGGCCATGGGAATGGAAAAACTTGGACTCTCAATGCCAATGGGTGCGTTTATTGCTGGAATATTTTTAGCTAACTCGGAAATCAAAAAAAATATAAAAAGTATGACTCTCCCTTTCAAAGGGGTTTTAATGGGCTTATTTTTTATGACATTAGGAATGGAGTTAGACTTTAACTTCATCTCGAATCAATGGTTAAAAGTTACTCTCTTAAGCTTAAGTATTATGATGAGTAAAACAACAGTCTTACTCATCATCGGAAAAATTAAAAGTGGTAAGTTCAGTAGTGGTTTAAAGACAGGAATTTTACTTTCCCAAAGTGGGGAGTTTGGAATCATTCTCATTGCAAGTGCATTAAGTGCGAACTTAATTGAAATGAATTTAAATAAACTTTTAGTTACTAGTATTCTCATTACAATGATTATATCTCCTTTTCTTGCACGGCTAACTGAAAAAATAAGTTCTTTACCCAAACATGAACATGCAGATGACGAGAAGAGCAGCGTTGAACTCAATAATGTCATCGAACTTCAAGTGCCTGTGGACGTTGATAAGAAAGCTGCTTAGTTAATTACTTTTTTTTGCACATAAAACAAATTCCCTATGCCACTTATATTTATCATGGATAAGATTTAAATTATCTGCTTTCGTTTGAATTTTCATTCGCAACATTTCAACATCTGTCATGTGATATTTTGCAAGGTTTATAGAGAGTTTAAGCAACTGTTTATACTCTGAATAAAACTTGGATTTAACGAGGTTGATCTGAGAATATTTTAGCTTTCCAAGGTGTTTATCCATCGCTTCTTTAGATAATAAACACTTATTTTTATAATGTAATTCCCCCCACTCATAAGCTTGATGAAGGTGGTAATATATTTTTTGTTCATCTGGGGTACTTGTTGTATCTGCCATTAAACTTCCAGAAGTGAAAGAAATAGTTAAAGTGTAAAAAAGTGTAAATGTTTTAATTACGTTCATAATTTTTCCTCTAGTGTACAGATTCTTCTATACACATAATTACAATTTTTTATAGTTTCTAATTAAGAAAGCTACTTAGTTAATTATACCCCATATAATTTCTTTATAGAGCGCACATCGGCCATCGAATTTAAAACAACAAAATTTGCTTTAGAATACTTCTCAACAGCTGCTAAAACCTTAGGGCCATGAATATGAGAATAACTCCAAATATATTTGTAAAACTCCAAGTTAAATCTCTCAATACAACCTTGGGCCATATCTGATCTCGTTTTATTACCTGTGACAATTGTACGTTTAATACAACGATACAAACATAAAGGCCTTGGTAAATCAAAATGAATTATTGTTGTGGCCCTAGGAAAGCGTATATCAAAAGTGCTTGCAAAATTTCCTTCTATTACCCACTTATCGCTTGTAACCATCCTCGTTACTTCCTGCCGCCATATATCCATATCAGGTAACTCCCAATTTGGTTGCCAAAAGTGCTGATCTAAATGCACAAGTGGAAGGTTGAATTTTCCAGATAATTGTTTTGCCAGAGTAGATTTTCCAGCTCCTGAGTTTCCAGTAATTAATATTCTTTTCATGATAAAAACATTCGCATCATTATTCTAATAGCCTTTTATATTTTCCCCGAATTCATACACTTAATTCTTTTAATTTTTTATAGTTTCTAATGTGAACAAATTTTTGATGATGACTTTCTTTAATAATCCATGGTCTGGTTTGTTTCCTAAATATCCAAGCAACTTTTATCGCTTTAAGAAAACCAATATACTCAGGACAATTATCAGGTAATTCCTGTCTTGATGCTGGTCCATTTTTCACAAAACGTATAATGATATTAAATATGCATCGATAAGTTGGTATGTCCAAAAAGTAAACCTTATCAGCTGCGCTTAATGCTGCTTTTGATACGCCTTCAATTATCCATGTTTCTTTATCTGTAATTGCTTTGACATGTTTGAGCCTTTCACTCCTAGGAGTTGGAATCCAACTTTCTTGCCATACAATTTTATCCAGACCATATAAAGGAATATTATGTTTTATAGCTAATTGATTGCCAAAAGTACTTTTTCCACTTCCTGCATTTCCAGTTACCAGTATTTTCATAACACTTTATATTCCATCAACATCTCAATTCCATCAGGTGTTTCTATCTCCCCTACTTGTTTAAATCCACATTTTTCATAACACGCAATGGCCCTCGTGTTAGATGGAACAGGATCTGTAATGATCTTTGAAATTTTATAATTACAAATAAGTAGTTTTATAAATTCACTAATCATTTTGGTACCATGTCCTTGTCCAATCATATCAGCTTCCCCAATATATTGATCAATTCCAACAACATCATCAGCAATGTCTTCCCACCAACCATCTCCTACCTTGCTGGCCCAGTAAAATTGGATATAACCTATAGGTCTGTCTTGACAATATATTAAAAATTGTTTGACCGTTTTCGATAATGTTTTTAGAACATATTTCTCATAAGACTCTTCCCAACTCTCACCATCATCCCAAAACTCTTTCACATGTGGGTTTTGTAACCAGCGCTCAATAATTGGTAAGTCAGTTTCTTTTAACTCATCATAAAAATAGCGAGGTAGATACTCTCCCATTCCCCCCATAAGACGATCTCTCGCATCTTCGATAGGAAGCCAATAGTAATCAAACTTCATTCCTTTATCTTCTTCACCAGCAGAAACAATATGCATCCACTGGGACCTAGCCTCATTAGATTTTAATAAATAAACTCCTCGCTTATGCAGCTGGTTTTTCTTTTGAAGCATATAATCAAATTGGCCTAGATATAAATCGGTATGATGAAATTCTAAGCCGGACTCTTCAAAAACTTCTCTCAAAACAGCACAGTCAAATGATTCACCAGAATCTACTGTGCCGCCTGGAACTTGAGGGTTAACTTCAGGCTGATCTCTATGATCAAAGACCAAAAGTTCTCTTACGCCATTATTGATTCTAATAATATAAGCCAGGACTTTATCTCTACTAATCATCTCGTTTTCTCTCACACAATATTATCTATACTTCTCTAGAGTCAGGATCATAAACTCTTGCCAAGGCATGATGCGCAACAACATCTACTGTAAAGCTTATCCATATTTAATATCACACTATAAAACCTACTCATACAATGCTAATAAGCTTACATGCAAATTACTATAAATTTTTTAGAAAAGTTAAAACTCGCAGCTAAATTTGATGATTTTAGCATTATTAGCGATCAGCCTATTCGTTACAAAGGTGATGGTTCTGCTCCGGGGCCATTTGATTACTTTCTAGCAGCATCGGCCTTATGTGCAGGCTACTTTGTTAAAGTTTATTGCCAGGCCCGTAATATTCCCATGGACGACATTAAACTTACCCAAGACAATATCGTTGATCCGGAAAATAGATATAAACAAACTTTTATGATCCAACTTGAATTACCTAAAAGCGTTTCCCAAAAAGACCGTGCCGGTATTCTTAGATCCATTGAAAGATGCAGTGTAAAAAAAACGATTCAGCAAGCTCCAGAATTTAGCATCCAAATAATTGATGCAAAAACACCAGTAGAGTCTAGAACAGAGCCTGATTCAAAAACAATGATTCTAGGCAAGGACTGCTCATTAGAAGAAACAATTTCTAATATGACAGGTATATTGAAATCTCTAGGTGTCAAAATAGAGATCCATTCTTGGCGAAACCCCGTTCCAAATGTTTGGTCAGTCCATATTCGCGATGCAGATTCGCCTATGAATTTCACTAATGGCAAGGGTGCCAGTAAAGATGCGGCTCTGTGCTCTGCGCTTGGTGAGTATATTGAGCGCTTAAGCACTAATTATTTTTATAACGATTATTTCTTAGGTGAAAAGATTGCAAATGCAGATTTTGTTCACTACCCAAATGAAAAATGGTTTAAGCCTGGACCTAATAATAGTATTCCTAAAGGTTTAATGGATGAATACCTACTGAATGAATATGAGCTAGACAATGAACTTAGAGCATCTCATTTAGTTGATACTAACTCAGGTCATACTGAGCGCGGAATTTGCGCCACACCTTATGTAAGACAATCAAACCAAGAAGTTGTTTACATACCTGTAAACCTAGTTGGAAATCTATTTGTTAGTAATGGTATGAGTGCAGGTAATACAAAGTTTGAGGCTAGAGTTCAAGCACTCGCAGAGATTTTTGAACGAGCAGTAAAAAACCAAATTATAGAACAAGAATTAACACTTCCAGATATTCCAAATGAAGTCTTAGAAAAATATCCTAAAATTTTAGCAGGAATTAAAGAGCTAGAAACCAAGGGATTTCCCGTCTTGGTAAAAGATGCATCCCTTGGTGGAAAATTCCCTGTTATCAATGTCACACTGATGAACCCAAA
>JABJPQ010000542.1 GCA_018663815.1 Halobacteriovoraceae bacterium
GATCGGCCAACTATTCGACAGCCACTTGACACTGGTGTTAATGCCATTAATTCTTTTATGACTGTTGGTAAAGGACAACGAATTGCAATTATGGCCGGATCAGGTGTTGGTAAATCGACATTAATGGGGATGATAGCAAGAAACACCAATGCAGATATAAATGTTATTGCTCTTATTGGTGAGCGGGGAAGAGAAGTTCTTGAGTTTATCGAATCAGACCTTGGAGAAGAAGGTATAAAACGTTCAATTATCGTTGTTGCGACTTCAGATAAGTCACCTCTTATTAGGGCCAAAGCTGCTTATACTGCAACTACAATTGCTGAGTATTTTAGAGATGCTAATAATGATGTCATCTTAATGATGGATTCTATAACTCGTTTTGCAATGGCCAATCGAGAAATAGGTATGAGCTCAGGGGAACCTCCGGGGCAAAAAGGCTATGGTCCTTCAGTTTTCGCAAAATTACCTAAGTTAATGGAGCGGGCCGGAACAAAAAGAGATTCAGGTAGTATCACAGGAGTTTATACCGTTCTGGTTGAGGGTGGTGATATGGATGAGCCAATTGCAGATGCTGTAAGAGCAATATCAGATGGACATATAGTTTTAAGTCGCGAACTCGCAGCTCGTAATCACTTCCCAGCAATTGATGTTCTTGATTCAGTATCTCGGGTAATGGGGAAGGTTGTACCAAGGGAGCACTCTATCGTCTCTGGGCATTTAAGGGATTTATTAGCGGCTTATGTGGAGTCAGAAGACTTAATTAATGTAGGAGCCTACGCTAAGGGAAGTAATCCAAAAGTTGATAAAGCAATTGTTGTTTATAATGACTTAGTAAATCTTTTACGGCAACAAGTAGAGGAGTCTTCTAGCATAGATGATATTTACGACCGTATGGTTGATATAGCTCGAAAGGGTGAAGCGGAAGTTGACCCCGATTATTTGGAAATGGAATAAGAGATGAAAAAATATAAATTTAAACTAAATGCTCTATTAAAGGTCCGTAAACTAAAAGAAGAAACATGCAAGATGGATATTGGAAGAATACGGGTGAAAATTACTGAGCTTACAAGTGAGATTGAAAAGCAAAATGAAGGGATTAGAGATGCTTACGAATCTCAAGAGAAGGGATTAGAAAAGGGGATGAGTGGGCAGGAATTACAATTTCATCCTTATTTTGTACGTGGAAAAAGTGCAAATATAAAAATGTTACAGTTAGAGATTGAACAACTAGAAACTGAAGCGACATTTAAGTATGCGGAATTAAAAATATTACGGGCCAATACAAAAGTCATTGAGAAAATGAAAGATAAAGATTTTCAAAAACATAAGAAAGAAGTTTCAAAGAAACAATTTCAAGAAATAGAAGAACAAGCTCAAAACTGGAAACAGTTTATTAAATAGAGGCCATAATGAAGATTGTGATATTTAGTATGTTTATTTTCTTAACATTTAATATCTTTGCTGAGGAAAAGAAAATCTCTTCAGCAGAAAAATTTGAAGCGAGAGTTAAAAAAGAGGTTGAACGGCAAGTTTCTCTTATTAAAAAAAAATCGTTAGCAGCTTTAACCAATGAACTTTTAGAAAAAGATAGAAAACTTAAAAAGGTCTCGAAACAGCTAGATCATAGAGTAGAGCAAGTGAAAATAAGCGAGATGACTTTACTCAAAAAGATTGAAGAGTTAGAGGGAACTAAAAAAAAGATAATTGGATGTATTGATGAACATAAACAGGGCGAACAGATGCGCATCAAACAACTTGTTGATGTCATCTCAAATATGAAACCACAAAAAGCTGCAGACCTCTTGTCAGTACAGGAATCGAATATTTCAGTGAAGTTACTGGAGCGAATAAGTCCACAGAAGGCTTCCAAAATATTTAACCTTATGGACAAGGAAGTATCTGCCCGACTTCAAAAGCAATACTTAAATATGCAACAATGATAGTGTTGAAAACTATGTGAGGAGAAAAATAGTTTGAATATTTTTAGTACACCACAATTTATAAATCCAACTCAGGGGAATCTCATTCCTGCTGAAGGTGTGTCTGAAATTAGTAATCAACAAGCTATTGATCCTGAATTACTCAAATTGCTCGAAACTGAAAGTACGGCTAAAGGTATTAACTTTGATGAAGTGCTTGCTGCGACAAAAAAAGGGCAAGATCCTGAAGCGGTCATGAAGTTATTAGAGGAAAACAAAAAAGGTCAAACAAATACTGATAAACCAGAGGCTGAGAGTTTAGTTGGCGATCAAAAAAATGTAGCAGAAAAGTCAAATAAAAATGAAATTGTTAAAGAGGTTAACTCACCAGCAGCTAAAGAACTAAAAGCTTTATTAAGTGAAGATACTCCAAAAAATGTACAAAAGCTTGAAAAGAATAATTTAGTTTTAGCAAAGAATGATTTAAATGAAGCGGCTAAGTCCGGAAATGAATTTTTAAATAAAAAAATGATAAGTGAACCAACTGTTCAAACAAAGCATGTCACAGCGGCAATGTTAGCATTAGAAGGTCAAAATCAACTAAGTAAAAATGCAGCTAAAACCAAAATAATTAAAACATCAGCAAAAAACAATGCTCAGCCAATTAATAATGCACAGCTAGTTAATAATCAGATCGCTGGCAAAGAGGTCGTTACTGAAGGAAAGTCAGTAAACAACTTGCTTAACCTTAATGATTTCATGCAAAAACAAAGTCCTACCATGAAGGCTAATGCTGCTAAGAAAGCATATAAGCCTGTCTCGGAGTCTATGTTTTCCCAAAAAATAGAACAAGATTTACCTGGTGTTATTCGTAAATCAGCTAATACTGAAGTGACCATGAAAGATGTTTTACTCGGTAATACTCAAGATCCAAGTCAAGAACAACTGGCTCAGCAATTTAACTCTAACCCAGCAGGGGAGCAATTAAACAAGCTAGATAAGATAAATTCAACAACAAAAGTATTTGATTTAAATTCTATGGGAAAGACATCTTCAACAGATGAAGTTATTGGAAAAGTTCAAGATTATATAATTCAGTCCAAAGTCAGTAATCAACCAGAAGTTCAAGTCGCTTTTAAGCATGATGATCTAGGTGTTGTTGATCTGACTGTGAAAAAAGTGAATACTAATCAATTAGATATAATTATCCATACTAATAAGATAGAAGGTAGTGAGTTTTTTGCAAAAAATAAAATGGCCTTACTTACAAACTTAAGTCACTCAGGTGTTCAAGTTGGTGACTTGAAGTTAGAATCTTCAGCTCAAAGTAATAATCAAAACCAAGACTCCTCTCGCCAACAATCGTTTGCCCAGAGTAAAGGTGGAAATCATAACTCCGAGTCAGGACAAAAAGATTCCGATTCTCGTAGAAGAGAGGACCTTTGGAATCAACACTATGAAAAGGAAGTAGCTTAGTATGCCACAAATGGGAAAGCCCATTAACCTGCGAGAACGATCCTATCAAAACGTACAGATGGCTCAAGGCCGGAACCAACAAATAGACCCCAACGATATTCGTAATAATAATAGAAAAATTTCTGACCGTGAAAAAGAACGTCTCATGCATAAGATTACGGGTTATAAGAAAAAAGATGATCTGATTGTCGATGCAAATAAACACAATAAAATGGGAAAAGATGAGTTTTTAAGATTACTCACAACACAGCTTCAAAATCAAGATCCAACAAGCCCTATGAAGCAAGAGAAAATGGCTGCAGAGCTAGCTCAGTTTTCTCAACTTGAACAATTAACAAATTTAAATGCAAAGTTTGAATCAATGGGAAAAAACCAGCAGGTTCAAGATAAATTTTATGGTGCAAGTTTTTTAGGCAAAGAAGTTGTTACATCTGGATCATCACTGAAATTTGAAGGTGAAGGAACTGATGCTGATATTCTTTTTTCTCTACCTCGGCCAGCTTCAAAAGTACTCGTAAGAGTTTTCGATGCTCGAAATAATATGGTAGGTGAAATGTGGCGAGAAAATATTGGGCGTGGAAATCAGACCGTATCTTGGGATGGTTTACAATTAGATAATACAATTACAGCACCTGGAGAATTTAGAACACAAGTTTTTGCCTGGGATCAATTTGCTGATCCAGTTGATGTTAAAACAAAGTCTACTGGTCTTGTTGAATCTGTTTTTTTTGAAAATGGCGAAACAGTATTAAAAGTTGATGGTAAAAAAGTTTTTTTACGTGATGTTGATAGCTTTCATACGCCAGGAACAACAAAAAAAATAAAGCCAAAAGCACCGCAACCGATAGTTAATTCTGGAAGGTCTATGGGATCTCCACTTAATAATACATCGGCAAAATCGATACCGACAAATTTACCTCTTGCACAAAATACACAAGCTAACGTAAACTTAAACAAAGTTAATAATCATAAAGCAGTAAATGATTATGCAAAAAACATTCCTACGACGGGAATAACAAGCGTTTATGATGAATAGAGGTACTAGGTTTGAGTAAGAGCATTAATAATATTCTTATTCCTAATGTAACAAAGACATCTCAACAGAAAAAAGTTGATATCTCTAATCGTTTGCCAAAAGAGGGAACACCAAGTGAGTTTAAGAACTTACTTGAAAAAACATTAGAGCAAAAACCACTTCACGGTGGGATAAATTTAAGTACCCATGCTGCAAAAAGAAATGAAGAAAGAAATATTGATTTACA
>JABJPQ010000171.1 GCA_018663815.1 Halobacteriovoraceae bacterium
AAAGACATCTTTTTGTTTAAGACTTAAACCTAGCAAGATATAAGGAACTTGACTGAATGATTTAAAAAAACGATTAAATCGAGAGTTACAATTAAATCCTCTTGCATCACAAAGATTATAAACATATTTTTCAAATAATAATCCTGAAGCAGTTGGGCTTTTTGAAAAACTTATAAATTGGATATATTCACGTAAGCCTAACTCGATTTTCGTTCTTAAAACATGCTGTTTTTTTGTTGATATGCTATAGAAATTCTCTATTGCTTTAGCTGTAAAGTGACTTTCAAAAAAATTAATATAGTCTGAGTCTGAAAAACTTAAAGTGTTTTTCAAAGATTCTGAATTTTCAAGATCGATTGATTCATTAACCTCAACAGTAGGTATAACTTTTTCTACCTGAATATCTTCATGCTCATTAGGCTTTACTTTCTTTACATTACAAGAAGTAACTCCACTCAATACTAAAAATAAAATTAATAACTTCATCTTTGCCTTTATTTTGTAAAGTTGATTGTCCATTTAAGCCACATACCGTTTAGTAATGCTATTGTAGATAATAAGTACTTAAATCCAATCTTTGTATTTTCACATTTTTGAATTGTCTTTGTACCAGCTGTAAAATTTTGAAAAGAGCTATGCTCAAGGTTTAATGATCTGTTTAGTAGTGAATGCTTAGGGTCCCTAAAATCCCCCGGTCCAATCTCTTTGGGGATATGAACACCACAGAAGAATGCACGTTTACTATCTTTATTTTGTTCTAAATCCTGCTCGCACTTTTCAGCGTTTGCTTCATAATCAAATGTTTCATAAAATGCTCTTAGACCATGATCACCATCGATACAACCCAATAGCATGTTTTTATATTTAGTACTAAAAAAACTTTTTAATCCATTTAACCCATTATCATTTGCCCACTCAGAATTATTAAAATTAATTTTATAAAGATAAACATAACCTGTTTTATCATTGGCCATCGATAGTTTGGAAAGTGGAATTAAAATAAAATGATCATGTCGAATGATGACTTCATTATTTGGTAAAATAAATATATCATTTACTTCAAATTTTAATTGTTCGCTTATATGATCAGGTTTATCCAAGTCGACAACCGTGCCTTTAAAGTTAGAGAAGTTTCGATATCCTTCAGTCTCAGTAAAATCAATCATTAAAATTGATGATGTAAGCTCTGGGCGATTTTGATTGTTTATAATATTAAAATACTCTTCTGAAAATCCATCTTTTAGGTTTTTATCTGTTAGCGAATGCTCATTAATCATTGATGCAGCATTGAGGTATGTTTTCCCTATAACTCTCTTGCCTTTATCATCTCCAGGAAAAATTAAATTATTTTCCGCTATTGTGGTTATAATATCACCATACTCATAAGGAAAAACATGTCGATAATGTGGAAGATTGGTGTCAGCATATAATAATGATGGAACCATCTCTCCACTATAAAGATCAAAAGACTTATCTGTTAAAAAACTTATTAAGACTCCTAATTTCAAAGACGCAGAAGATAATTGGAGCCAATTACCAGAGTAGTTGGCATAGTCTTTTGTAAACTCTCCCTCTGTTATTCCACCAGGAAAATATCTGCTATTTTTATCTAAAAGTGTCTCATCATTTTGCTTTAGTGAGAGTATAGTTCGAATCTCTTTTAAAGCTTTTTTAGAAGCTAAACAATACTCTTTAACTACCTTGTCCTCTAATAACTCTCGAGTCGCGCTAAACGTAATCTGATCAGCTTGCATACTACAATTTTTAGAAAAGGCAGCAATTTCATTTTTATCTCGTTTAATTTCACTCCATAACTCCATGACTCTTTGGTTTTGCAAAACACCTGAGTATTTTTTGGTTTTTAATGGTGCTTGCCCAAACTCTAAGTAGTAAACTAAATCATTAAAAAACATTTTTATACGTGAAAAGTATTTAAAGCTATACTGTAAAGAAAGTGCTTCCATTTCTTGATATGATTTTTTTGAGTGCGTCTCTGAAGATTGTAATATCTTAGTAAGATAATCTTTCAGGCTTTCAGCATAGGACTCAACAATTACTTCAGCTGTGTGTCCATAATCAAAACGATTACATTTTGGATCATTATTGGTGTTAGCATCTAAGTCATTACATGCTGGCATATATGAGACAGAGTAGTTCTTCCCTGTAATTTGAT
>JABJPQ010000364.1 GCA_018663815.1 Halobacteriovoraceae bacterium
TCGCTCTGGTGGTGAGTATAAAAATCCAATGGTTGTGAGGACCGCGATTGGTGGTTATGTAAAAGGGGGAGCTTTATTTCATAGTCAATGTGAAGAAAGTATTTTTACGACTGTAAAAGGTCTTTATGTCGCATTTCCATCTAATGCAAAAGATGCACAAGGCTTACTTCGAACGGCGATTAGAGCGGATGATCCAGTTATGTTTTTTGAACATAAACATCTTTATTATCAGGGTTATAACCGTGATCCCTATCAAGGGGATGATTATATGATTCCTTTTGGTAAAGCTAAGATTGTCAAACAAGGTAGTGACTTAACCATAATTACTTGGGGAGCGATTGTACAAAAATCACTTGTTGTTGCTAATGAACTAGAAGACAAGGGTTATAGTGTTGAAGTAATTGATCTAAGAACCTTAGCTCCTTATGACAAAGAAAGTATTTTAAAATCTCTAAAAAAAACAAGTCGTATTCTTATCGCTCATGAAGCAGCTTTAACGTGTGGCTTTGGAGCTGAGATTGCGGCCTGGATTTCTCAGCATGGTTTTAAATTCCTAGATGCTCCGGTATCAAGAGTAGGATCAAAAGATTGTCATATCCCTTATAATCCAGATCTAGAAGATGATATTTTAGTTCAAGTTAATGATGTTAAGAAAGCAGCAATGGATTTATTAGCTTTTTAAAGCAGCAAAGGCTAACTTGAGATCATTTTTGATATCCTCAGGATCTTCAAACCCAAAGCATAGTCTTGCTAACTTAGGTGTTATACCCATTTCTTTTTTCTCTGCTTCATTCATAGAAGCATGGGAGCCTGAGTGAGGCTGAGCTACCATAGAAGTAACACAGGCCATTCCTGTTCCTGTTCCAAATAATTTAAGTGTGCTCATGAAAGTTGGATATGGATCGATCAACTCATCACTGAATTCAAAAAATAAAATTCCTCCATATGCCTCAAGTTGGTGGCCATCAACTTGTGGAAAGTATATTTTTTTGACCTGAGGTATGTCCCTTAAAAAATCAACATAATCTTGGGTAATTCTTTGGTGCTCTTGCATCCTAAGTTTAAGGGTCTGTAGGCTTCTGCGAAGTAGCCACGCACCATAAGGAGCAAGTATTGCACCCCCATAAAATCTTTCTTCTCGCAATGTTTCAGCAATCTCAGTGTCATCTGTAACAATGATTCCACCCATAACATCACTATGGCCTGAAAAATATTTAGTGGCACTGTATAAAGATATATCAGCACCATGTTTTAAAGGCTTTTGGAACAATGGTGTAGCCCATGTGTTATCTACTACGATCAGACATTTTGGATTATCTTTCTTAGCCACTTTTGAAACCTTTTCGATATTAATTGTTTTTAAAAAAGGATTCGTTGGGGTTTCAAATAAAATCATATCAGCATTATTTGGGATTTGAACAAGGTTTTCATTTACGGAAAGATCTAGGATCACCAAATTTATTTTTCTTTTCTTCACAAAACGTTGAAATAATTTATATGAACAACCGTAGATATCTTTATTTATAACAAGTGTTTGTCCAACATCTAATAAATTAATGACTAATGAAATAGCCGTCATGCCTGTTGTAACGGAAATGGCATGGTTTGCTTCTTCAAATGTTTTGATTACCTCTTCAAATTCTTGCGAGTTTGGGTTTGCTTTTCTCGTATAAAAATAGGGAGAAGTATTTTCAAAGGCACTATTTTGAAAGATAGGAGTAACAGAGGGATCAGCTCCCTCAAGTGGTGTTTTTGTATGCAGTGCTATTGTTTGAGCGCTCAAGCTTAAATCTTTCATACCTATCCTTGGTAATTGTTTAATTATCTAACTTCATCCACGGTTTCAGCTATTGGAAAATGTGCTCTATCAAGTACTGGCATAAAGGATATTTTAGTTTTCTTATCCCACCTAACCTCAATCCCACTTTCTTCAGCAGTGGACCTTGAAACAATAACTCGACTTAAACCACCGTCACCTAAAATATAGTTTCTATGGATTTCAGTTCCAATATGTCTGACCTGTAAATTTATACATTCATTTGAGTCAACTGGGCTTGCAAGGTGAAGACTTTTAACTTCTTCATTCCATGTATAGTCTTTGTTTGAAACAACATCCCAAGAAGTATTAGTGTTAGCTCTCTCTTCAGTACCCATAAAAGGAAATTTTACTGAGGATGGATGATTACAATTGGTACACATTGAGTCCTTGGTAAGACCGACGATTTCTGTCGTTAAACCAAATCTTTTTACTTGAGTATGATTACATTCAGTACATTTTGTATCGGCCATCTCATCTTCATAAACATTTCCGATATAAACATTTATCATCCCCATCTCGAGCGCTATCTCTCTGGCCCTAAGTAATCTTTCTTTAGAGGTTCTTTTTACGTTTAAATACTTATAGGCAGGATGAAAGCCAACAAAATGCAAGGGTACACTTGCGTCTAATTCATCCAGTATCCATTGGACTGTTTTTCGTACATCATCTTCACCTTCATTTCTTTCAGTGATAAGTAGTTGGCTTATTTCAAGATGTTTACCACTTTTATAAACTTGTTTCGTGGCATCTAGCATGGGTTGAAGTTCACCCTTTGTAATATCTCTATAAAACTCAGGGTCCATTGATTTCAAAGAAAGACTGAAAATATCAATAACTTCTATAAGTTCTTCGACAGGTTTTTCTTGAATATAAAAGGCAGATTTGTATAAATTGATAAGCCCCTTTTCCTTGGCTAGCTTAGCCGTATCATAAACAAACTCATGCCAAACAACAGGATCATTATATGTCCAAGATAGAACCTTAATATCGTTTTTAATGGCCATGTCTACGACTTGTTCGGGAGTATAAAATTGAACTACCGAAGGATCCAGATGTTTAACCTGTGAAGTTTGCCAGTTTTGACAAAAATCGCAAGTAAACATGCAACCTATATTTCCAAGACTTAGTATCCTTGCACCAGGCATAAAGTGATTAACAGCTTCGGTTTCAATAACTTCTTCTGTGGCAGCAACAGACTTTCCATAATTGTAACTATGAAGTTCGCCCTCAGAGTTACCTCTTACTTTGCAAAAACCCATTTGGTTTTTATTTAGGCTACACTCACGTGGACACAGATGACAGTTTACACGTCCATTAGTGCCTGTCTTTGTCCAAAATTTTGCCTTTACCGATGATTCTCTCCAGTCTTTCATTACTTATCCTTGTCTATAAAATGGGGCAATTACCTTTAAATATTTTAAAGCCAGCAAATACGATCAAAATTATAGTATCCAACTTAACATAATAAAAGAAAATAATAATGATGGTTTTTGTGTAACTATTTATAATTGCTTGTTATACTCAAATTATACTTAATTATGGATAAAAATGACCGGTTGTCATGCACGAACTGCCGTTTTAGTATTATAATTAGGCTTTGGTACTTTAAGGAGAGGTTTAGTAATGAATAAAAAATTGATTTTTGGCGGTTTTGCAGGAATTCTCGTTTTAACAGTTTTCTTTTTTCAAACTCAAAAAGAAACAACGATTGGACTAAAAGTTGCAGATCATGCAGCAAGAAAAATCGCAACGACCATAGCGGCGGTTAGTAATGACTTCGCACAAAAAGACTATACTTATAAAAACACA
>JABJPQ010000601.1 GCA_018663815.1 Halobacteriovoraceae bacterium
AAAGGTTTTAATTACAGGTGGTGCTGGATATGTTGGAAGTGAGTTGGCAACGCTTTTAGCGATAGATAGTACCGAGGTTGTTATCTATGATACATTTTGGTTTAGTACTCCCGATATTTTTAAAAATTATCAAAATATCCAAACAATTATTGGCGACATCAGAGACCAACAAAGCTTTAAGAGCGCTTTAGGTGGTATCACCGATGTTATTCATCTAGCATGTATCTCCAATGATCCCAGTTTTGACCTCTTACCCGATTTATCAAAAGAGATTAATTACAATTGCTTTGAAGAGCTCGTGCTAAATTGCAAACAAAGTGGCGTTAAGCGCTTCATCCATGCTTCATCTTCTTCAGTGTATGGAATAAAACCAGATTGTCTTGTCACGGAAGAGATGAGTACTTCGCCTTTAACTTTGTATTCTAAGTACAAAGGTTTATGTGAAGAAATACTAAACACACACTCAACTGAGAATTTCACAACTGTCAATATAAGACCTGCGACAGTCTGTGGTGTTAGTAAGAGACAGCGATTAGATGTTATTGTTAATATTCTTACAAATCACGCCTTTCATAACCAAAAGATTAAAATTTTTGGTGGCAACCAAAAAAGACCTAATATTCATATCAAAGATATGTGTAGGCTCTATTCTCACCGGTTTGACGTTCCTGTTGATAAAATTAATGGTAAAACATTTAATGCGGGTGAAAAAAATTACACTGTTAATGAAATTGCAAATAGAATTCAATCTATCATTCCAACAGCAAGCATAGAGACAATTAAAAGTAACGATGATCGCTCTTACCATATATGTTCTAATCGATTGATGCAAGAACTTGAGTTCTCATTTAAATACACTATCGATGATGCAATTAAAGATCTTATTAACAGTTTTGAAGAGAAAATATTTATCGACCCCTTAAATAATTCTCAGTACTTTAACGTTAAACACATAAACCAACTTGAAATAACATGACCCTTAAAATTGGAATAGATTTTGACAACACACTTGTAGATTACTCATGTATTTGGGAAGAGAAACTTACTACTTTCCTTCCAAACCTTGCCGCTAAAGGCATTCATGCCAAACAGAAGTTAAAACAAGAAATGTCACACTCTGCATGGATAGAAACCCAGGGAGATATTTATGGTAATAGTATTTCTAAAATGCATCTTAAGCAAAATAGAATTGAGCTAATTCAGCAATTACAAAAGAAGGGTCATCAAGTTGAAATTGTCTCTCACCGCTCAAGTGTAAGTTATTGTGGTCGCTATCAATTACAAAAAAAAGCTCAAGAATTTCTAGAAACTAATAACCTATCATCTTTACAAGCAACTTTTTTGGAAACATTTCCTGATAAAATTAACTATATCAATAAGAACTCTTTTGATATTTTCATTGATGATTTAAATAGTGTTTTAATCCAAAGCAAAGTTCTTTTTCCTATTCATATCACACAGGAAAAAACTCATTTACCTCTTTTTGAAAACTTGGACGATGCAATTCATTTCATACTTTCATTCCTTCAAGGTGAAATAGCTTCTGTGTCGAGGTCAAGCTACATAACACCGAAATACTTCATAAAGTATTTTAAAGATGATGAACGTTTAAAAAGAGAAATTTTTTTCTTAAGAAGTATGGGTAAAGAATACCAAGTCCGAAACAATATTTTAATCCAACCACGAATAAAAACAACTCCATTATCAGATATTATGACCCCTTCTTTAAGTCTCAAAATTGCAAAAAAAATTCAAAAAATCGGTAAAGTCCCTTGTGAATACTTAGCCAAGGATTCTATGCTTTTCACTCCCCCCAGAGAGGCACTTAAAAAAAGAGTAAGTACCAATACCAGTAAGTACAAAATGACGTTAAATAACCTCATAAATCATACAAAGGAACTTCGTTATACTGTCGTATCCTCTCTATTTATTAATCCTGATTTTTACAAAGGAAATGTATCTTATGATCAGGATATGATTCAAATTCATGATTTTGAATCAAGTGGAAGAGATGATCCCTTCAGGGTGCTTATAAATTTTATTCATCACCCACTTAACGAAGTTAGTCTTGATGAAATTAAAAATTTAATTGATGCATTTAAGAAAATTTTTCCTCAGTATTACTCTTTTGAAAACCTAAAAGCAATTTATAACTATACAAGTATTTTATGGCTCGACATTATGTCTAAAAATGGGAAAAATATAGATTCATACCTCAAGGGCATAAACCCAGATAGTGAAATCAAAAGTTGGATGAGTGAAACATATGAGTTCTTTTAATTTTCAAGAAAAATGCCTCCAAATTCGACATGATATTCTTGATATATTTTGGGGTGGGCAAAGAGGCCATATTCCATCAGCATTCTCATTAGTTGAAATTCTTGTTACCCTGTATTATCAGAAGGCAAACTTAAAGCGTGATAAAATTTTACTAAGCAAAGGTCATGGGTGCATGGCTTTATACGCTATACTTTCAGACTTAGGTTATTTTCCAAGGAGTGAATTTAAAAAATTTTGCTCAACAACAGGAATACTTGGAGGTCATCCCACGAGAAAAAAAGTACCTGGTGTTGAGATTTCATCAGGCTCATTAGGTCATGGCCCATCAATTGCTGTCGGCATGGCCATAAATCTAAAAAGTACAAAAGGGAATGTCTACTGTGTTTTAGGCGATGGTGAGTGTAACGAAGGATCAGTCTGGGAAGCGGCTCTATCTGCAAATAAAAACGGATTGAACAACCTAACTTTTATTATTGATAACAACAAACAGCAATCATACGGAGCAACTGAAGAGGTTCTCCCCCTTGAACCATTTAATGATAAGTGGAGTTCCTTTGGGTTTAATACAAAAGAAGTTGATTTAATCAAAAATCCACAATGCCTGAAAGGTGCCCTCGAACAAGACTTAAATATACCAACGGCCATAATTTGTCACACTCGAAAAGGACAAGGCAGTAAAGTACTTGAAAGAAATCTAAACTGGCACCATCTAAACGGCATATCCGCTGAAACATTTAATCAAATTAGGAACTCACTAACTTTACTATGAGAAAAGAATCTTTAAATTTTATTTATGAACACGCAAAAATAAACGCGAACGTGGTTTTCATTGGATCAGATCTAGGGCATGGAATTCTTCAAGATTTTAAGACTGAAATGCCCAACCAATTTTTTATGGAAGGTATTAGCGAGTCCCACATCGTTTCAATGGCCGCAGGAATGGCACTAACTGGGAGTAAAGTCTATATCCACACAATAGCCCCTTTTTTTGTGAGACGTGCTTTTGAACATATTGCCCTTGATGTTGGATTTGAAAACCTAGATGTTACATTGCTATGTTCAGGGGGTGGATTAGTTTATGGTCCTCTTGGACATACTCACACCATGGTTGACGATTTTTCTATCCTCTCTTCTGTTCCAAACTTAAAGATCTATGCCCCTGCCGATGCTCCGGAAGCAATAGCAAGTCTGCAAAGAACATATGACGACACTGGACCAGCTTACATTCGCCTTGGTAAGGGAAATGAGCCTAGCATTACAAAGCAATACTTAAAAAAAGATAAATCATACTTACAAATAAATAAAAATGAGAACTCTTTTTTAATCATTACCACTGGAATAATGCTCCATTCAGCCATCGAAATAACAAATCAACTGCAAAACATTGATATTATTCATTACAGTATGATCACCCCTTTTAATTTAGACAACGAATTAGTAAAAGTACTAAAATCTAAAACTCATGTTTTTATTTTAGAAGAACATCTCAACTTTGGAGGCTTAAAATCAAGGGTCAATGAAGTTATTATAAATCATCACCTCAGTGAAATTCAGGTTTTTTCTTTTAATCTTGGTAACCAATATATTGATAAGTATGGTCGCCAAGAAGATCTCTTTAAGGATCTATCACTTGACACTGAAAGTTTAATTAAAAATTTTAAAAAGATCTTATCCCCAAAAAGTTCCCATGAATTTTGATAATATAAAGTTTTTAGTTGTAGGAGCCGGATTCTTTGGCTCAGTAATAGCTGAACGCATCGCAAGCCAGCTTAATAAAAAAGTTCTTATGATTGATAGTAGAGATCATATTGGAGGAAATTCATTCTCCTATAAAGACCAAAGTACTGAGATTGAAATTCATAAGTATGGTTCTCATATTTTTCACACCTCTGATAAAGAAGTTTGGGATTACATCAATCAATTCACTAAGTTTAACTCGTATAAGCACAAAGTTAAGACTTTGTCCCAAGGTCAAATTTATGACTTTCCTATTAATTTAAATACAATTAACCATTTTTTTAACAAGTGCCTTTCAGCTCAAGAAGCCCCATTATTTCTCAAACAACAAATAGCCACAAACTCTTTTCAAAAAAACTCAAGCTTTGAACACAAGGCCATGGAGATGCTCGGAGAAAAACTTTATCGAGCATTTATATATGGTTATACCAAGAAACAATGGGGAATATCTCCTCGCAAACTCCCTAAAAACATTATAAATAGGGTGCCTCTTCGTTTTAGTACCAATGACAAATACTTCAATGATACCTATCAGGGGATTCCGCTCCAAGGATATGGAAAACTTTTTGACAAGATGCTAAATCACAAGAATATCAGTATAAAACTCAATACCGATTTTTTTGAAATTAAGAGCTCCATTCCTAAAGATATAACGATTATCTACTCAGGACCTATTGATCGTTTTTTTCAATATAAATATGGCCATTTAAAATGGAGGACATGCCGATTTGAGCTCGAAAAAAAAGATGTTAATTTGTTTCAAAACAATGCAGTATTAAATTTTGCTGATGAGGAAATTGCTTATACTCGTATCCATGAGTACAAACACTATCATCCAGAGAGAGTTCAATCTACAACGCAAACAATAATAGCAAAAGAGTTTCCATCAGACACAACATCCGAGGGGAATCCTTTTTACCCCATAAACACAAAAGAAGACCAAGCTCTTTTTAAAATGTATTTACAAGAAGCTAAGAATGAAAAAAACACTATCTTTGGTGGACGCCTGGCAACTTATACATATCTTGACATGCACCAAGTGATTAACTCTGCACTATCTACCTTTAAAAAATTATCTCAGCAGTAATTTTTTATTAATTGTCACGTTTTTTTTATATTGATATACTTTCCAGATGCAAATAGATAAAAATATTATTTTTAATAAAACAGGAATATTTGAGCCAAAAGAGATTGAGTGCTTAGTAGAAATGGCCAAGAACTCCTCTCAAAAAATCTCACGTATTAATTATCACCCCGATGATGAGCATAAATTGCACCAGATGCTCATTTGTTTTATTGGCCAAACCTCATCAAAACTACATCGTCATAGGGATAAAGATGAAATTTTTCATCTTTTAAAAGGTGAGGCTGAGGTCTTTTTATATAATGCAAATGCTTCAGAAATCACACAAACGATTATTCTTAATTTAGAATCACCCATGCTTAGAATATCTAAGGATACTTGGCATCGAATTCAGTCAAGATCGGATTTAACTCTTGTTCATGAAATATGTTCTGGTCCTTTTAATAAATCTCAAATACAAATAAAAACCGAATAAATCAATCCGATTCCATCTCAATCATATAAATACTGTACTTCTTATTTATCTTTAATAACTCTTCTGAGTTATTCATTAGTTCGTGCCTATATTTAGTTCCACGTATTTGATTCTCCATAATAAGTTTCTGTCCTGGTGTCGATAAAATCCTCTTATGATCTTTCAACAAACCATCAGTAGAAAAGCCCATTTGATAATAAAACCAAAAATGATTAAGGTTTACTGTCGGTTTTCGATTTAAAGATCTATAAATCCAAGCATTATCGATAAGTAATAATATTTCTGGGTCTTCACTCATATAATCGATAATTTGTTGATACTCTTTTTGCTCTTTTTTAAGGTCTTCGTCGTCTTGATAAGTCATTAAGGAAGGAAATAGATTACCAAGCATAAAAAACATAAAGAACACCAATAGACTCTTTCTAATATTATTTTTCAAACCAACTTTAAATATTATGGCCGTTATTCCAGTCAACCCAATAATATTCATATAATCATCCATTCCAAAACCCAACAAGTAATGAATAAGTGAGATAATTAAGATCTGTCTTAGCTTGTTATGATTTAATATCTCTTTATAAGAAGACAAACTAAGGATTAAAAACAACCACGTAATCAAGGGAGCGACACGGTAATAAAAAAAATCCTCCCAGTCTGTATCTCCTCCAAAAAACTGGTTATGAGCTTGATTTAGTATATATTCAAAATTAAAAACAAAGTTCTGATGATAAAAATTAAAAATATTAAATTTTAACACGAAAGAGCTTACACTTAAAATAAGTAAGAAAAATGAAATAAAATAAAGTAATAATTTAAGATTGTATTTTAACGTTTTTTTCTGAAACATAGCAAATACCAATAAAAATCCATCTATTCTTGTAAGGGCCATTAAACTACCAAGAAAACCAAGTAACAATAATCTCTTCTCTTCTTCACCATGTTTTAACAAAACTGAAATAAACACAAGATAAATCGTTGCAATAAAAAGAGACATAGATCCATCGGGGTGAAGATTAAAGAATAAAGACATTACAATGACGGAAAAAATAAACCATTTTTTTTTCTCAATAGTCTTGTGATAAAAATAGATAAAAGCAGAACAAAAACTAAGTGAAAGTAGAAACAAAATACTTACAGGGTGGTATATATAAGAAAATAAATTGCATATTAAATAAAAAACGAGATATAAGATCGGACCCTTGTGGTCAAACAAATCATTATAGAGAACATAATTATTCTCTAGCGAGGCTGCTCCTACAAAGTAGCCCCCATAATCAACCTCGGCAGAGAAAGGGAAGATCTGAGCCCAAAAATATGAAAAAACAACACCCAAAAATGCAATTATTAAGCCTACATTAACCTTAAACATAACTTCCTTTCAATATATCTACGCGCTTTGTAATCATGATTTCCATATGATAAAGTATTAGTATATCATTAACTTTACCGGAAATAACAATTGACTACAATCAAAAGTAATTTACACATAACCTTAATCCGTCCTCCAATGATAACCTCAAAAAATAATATTTTATTTACCAAAGGAATACCACCGCTTGGACTTGCATATATTGCAGGAGCTCTAGAAAAACATGACATTGAGTACTCTTTGATTGATGGCATCGGCACAAGGATTAATTCAACCTATCATGTATTCGACAAGAATCTCATTCTTCGAGGTATGACATTCACCGAAATTATAAACATGATTCCCAGTAGTACGACCTTTATCGCCCTCTCATTAATGTTTACTAACGAGTGGGTTTTACATAAAATTCTTATCCAGAAAATAAAAAAAAGATTTCCACATAAAGTAATTATCGTTGGAGGTGAACATGCAACATCATCATGGAGGGAGATTCTCACTCAGACACCAGAGATTGACTTTTGTGTTCTTGGAGAAGGTGAGCAAACTTTAATTGAACTTTTAAAGGCTCTTGATTCGGATACTAAAATAACTGTTCCAGGTGTTGCACACAGAGAGCAAGGTGTTCCGATACGAACTTTAAATAGAGAGCGTATACGTAACATAAATTCACTCTCATGTTCCTGGAAGAAAATTCCCGTATCAAGCTATCTTAACGAAGGCTCAGGAATGAATATTCTAAATAGAAGATCAATGCCCATTCTCGCCTCAAGAGGCTGCCCATACAAATGTACATTCTGCTCTAGTCCGCAAATGTGGGGAACGCAATACTACACACGTTCTCCAGTCGAAATCGTTGCAGAAATGCAATCTCTCATTCAAAAATACAATGTAGAACACTTTGACTTCACAGACCTCTCGACCACAGTTAACAGGGAGTGGACTCAAACTTTTTGTGATGAAATGATCTCTAAAAACCTAAATGTAACTTGGCAGTTTGGGCCAGGCACAAGGTCTGAAGTCCTGACTCCAGACTTAATAGAACATCTCAAGCAAGCAAACATCTATCGTCTCACATTATCACCTGAGTCTGGCTCTTCAAAAACCGTAAAGCGAATAAAAAAGAATATTAATCTAACTGCTTTATTCAACAAGGTTAAACTTGCTAAAAAACAAGGAATAATTATAAAGCTTCAGTTTATAATGGGACTACCAGGCCAAACATTTTTTGAAATGCTTGCAAGCGCTTCATACATTATCAAGTTAGCTTGGGCCAGAGTTGACGACATATCCATCTTTCTTTATTACCCTTATCCTGGAAGTGAGATAGCTGAAGAGTTAGTTCAAAAAAAAATCTTCTTTTCGGATGAAGAATACTCACAAATGGAGCTCTCACGAATTGGTGCAACAGGAGGAATTCCAAACAAGCAAATCCTTGAGCACAACAAGATTATATTAACTCTTTTTAGCTTTGGCTTAATGATTTTGTGCCAAATACTAACCTACCTAAGATCACCAGCTCGAATTTTTGAATCTATTTATTTAATATTAATAAAAAAGCCTAAGCGAACTGGTGAAATGTACCTTTTAACTAAACTTCAATCTTTTTCAAATCCTGCTCATATTCAAATCAAATCGAACCAGCTATGAAAAGAACTAAAGAAAAAAAAGACACAATCATGGTCATTGCTCCATGCTATAACGAACAGGAAAATATTGATTTTTTTGTTAAGGAGTGGTGCTCCCTACTAGAACCACACAATGGAACCTTATGCATAATTAACGATGGGAGCACAGACCTCTCCTCCTCAAAACTTCAATCTCTCTCGCTAAAGCATAGCAACCTCATCGTTCTTTCCTCTAAAAATGAAGGCCACGGAAAGGCGTGCTTGAAAGGATTTCGATATGCCTTAAAGCAAAATATCGACTGGGTATTTCAAGTTGATACCGACAATGAAATTCCATCATCATTTTTTCCTCTTTTTTGGGAAAGTCGAAAAAAGCACTTAGTAATTAAGGGAGTTCGTTCCAATCGACATGATTTTTTAAGAAAGCTAGCTAGC
>JABJPQ010000602.1 GCA_018663815.1 Halobacteriovoraceae bacterium
ATCTTCAACTTCCACCACAATGGCCTTAATCTTGGATGTGCTATCCTGTGAGTCTTCTATTTTAACTTTAAGTCCTGTTGTAGTCGTTAGTCTTATTTCGTCTAGAAGCTTTGGAAAAACATCCACTTCAATATCAGCAAATGGCCTTTCAACTTCAAACCCCAAGTTCCTTGGGTCGGTGGTACCAAATAAGCCTGTTGTGTTATGCTGAACCTTAATAGAGCATGAACTAAATAATGTAATTAATAGAGGGTAAATCAAAAATAATTTCATTTTAAACCTTGTGTAGCAGTCCAAAGCGAGTAGTGTAAATCACCTACGAAGATCGAGACTTCATTTATAATATATCAATAGTCTAATTTTTATTGGAATCCTAAACAAATCATTGATAAAAATTACCGCCCCATGCTTAAAGAATAGACAGGCATAAGATCATGAATTTTAACGAATAAAGAGGGTGGGCAAGTCTGAACTTGTTATACAGGCAATGAAATAATAAACCGAGCACCATGGCCAGACTTACTTTCAACCCCAACCCGCCCTTGGTGCTGTAAAACAATATGTTTGACAATCGAAAGGCCCAAACCACTCCCACCAAGTTCTCGGCTACGGGCTTTATCTACAGAATAAAATCGTTCAAATATTCTTTGATGATGTTTTTCTTCAATTCCAATACCTTCATCCAGGACACTAATCACACAATAGCTTTGTTCTTTTTTCGCTTCAATAAAAACATGGGAATTCTCTGGGCCGTGCTTAATTGCATTATCAACAAGATTAATAATTGCCTGCTCAATCAAAGCAATATTGACCTTTATTTTCAAATCAATACTATTGGCTTTAAGAAAAATATTTTTCTTGTGAGCTTTTTCACCACAAAGTAAGACAACGTTATCAAGTAATGTTGATATTTTGACCTCTTGCAGTTGAAGATTATTTGTTCCAAGGTCTTGTTCAAGGGAGCTTAAAGTTAAAAGATCATCAATAATCGTTTTTAGTCTCCCTGTGTGTTTACTAATAATTCCCAGAAATTTTGCGAGCATTTTCTCATCCCGAATATCATCGTCTATAATTGTCTCAAGGTAGCCCTGAATAGATGTTAACGGTGTCTTTAATTCGTGAGAGACATTGGCAACAAATTGTTTTCTATGTCGCTCAAGTCGTTTAACTTTTGTAACATCATTGAAAACAAGAACTGCACCAATCATATCCCCCTGTTTCTCCAAAATTGTTCCTTGAACTTCAATTATCAAATCTGAAGTTAATGATATTTCTTGTTTAATAGGTTGGTGATTCTCTAGTAAATGAACAGCAAGAGATTCTATCTCTTTTGACTGAATTATCTCTAATAGATCAGTTCCTTTAATCGGTTTTTTGGATGTATATTTAAATAGTTTTAAGGCTGATTTATTAATATTATTTATCGTCATATCTGGAAATATTGTAATGACACCCTCAAGCATACTGGCAAAGACAGCGAGTTGCTCATTTTTTTGTTTGCTGATTTTTGATATCTGATTTTGGATTTTTTCACTCATGGTTCCAATTGAGATAGAGAGAGCTGAAACCTCATCGACACCAAGCATATCAGTTTCAATTTTTTCGGTAAAATCACCCTGAGCAAAGCTCTCAACACGATTTTTTAATTCTTCTAAGGGATAGCTTATTTTTCGCGATTGCTGATAAATAAAATAAGTTAAAACTAAAAGAAGTAAAAAACTCCAAGCTATTACACGTGTAATAAGGATAGAAAGAGATGTATGAAGCTTCTTGGTAGAGACTGAATTTCGCAATACTCCAATAATTTCGCCCTCAAAAACAAGTGGTACAGCAATATAAAGGTGATCTTCTTTAAGCGTAGAACTGAAGCGTACAACTTCACCCACATCCCCCTTTAAAGCATCAATGATTTCTTCTCTATTGGCGTGGCTTTCCATTTCCTCTGGACTTGAACTTGAGTCAGCAATCACCTTCCCGTCAGGCAAAATAATAGTCATTCTGCTTTTAGATTTCATTGCAAATAATTTTACTTGCTGTTGCAAAGTTTCAGCTTGATTTGTGGACATTTTTTTTGCAATTAAATCTTGTACCAAATATGCTTTTTCGACTAGTCCATGAGTGACTTCGTTATAATAGAAGTTTCTAAAAGCAAATCTTGTAATAAATAGCAATATGATTATTCCAACTAACGAAATTGAAAAATAAGGCAGGAAAAGCCTAAGAAAGAGACGGTTAAACTTCATTATCTTTAAACCTATAACCAACCCCCCAAACGGTCTCGATGAGCTTCCCTTTGATTCCCATTTTTTTTCGAATTGAGACAAGTTGAGTATCAATGGACCGATCTGTCACAGCGTGATTATGCCCTCGAATATTATTAACAATCTGAGCTCTGGTATAAACATGGCCGGGTGAAGTAATTAAAAGCTTTAAAATGTGAAACTCTGAAACGGTAAAGTTTACCTCAACTTTATCTATATAAACCTTCCGTTTTTTATCATTTAGTTCAACTCCCTGAAGAGTGATATGTGCTATACTTGGACTATCAATTCCTCGGTGGAGAATATTTTTAATTTTTACTAGCAAAATTTTTGGGCTAAAAGGTTTTGTGAGATAGTCTTCTGCGCCCAGTTCAAGACCTTTAACAATGTCTTCCTCTTCACTTTTAGCTGAAAGAAAGATTATTTTGATCTCTTTTGTTTTTGGATTTTGCTTAAGCTTTTTACAAAGCTCTAGCCCGTTAAGTTGAGGAATCATAATATCAAGAATGATCAAATCAGGTTGTTTGTTAATTGCAATTTGCTCAGCATCAAGACCGTTGGTTGCCTCAAAAATTTCATAATTATGTTTATACAAATGAAAATGAATTAAATCCCTAATATCATCTTCATCTTCAACAATAAGTA
>JABJPQ010000603.1 GCA_018663815.1 Halobacteriovoraceae bacterium
GAGGAAAAGAAAAAAGAGCAAAAGCGGTTTAACGATGTAATTATTTGTTCCAGATTTCAAAATCTAAAGAAAGGCTCTGCCTCTTTTTTTGAAAAAAGACTCAAAAAAATTCACCGAGGTATTTAAGCTCCAAGGTGATGACTCAAAGCCAGAACCTTGTTATACTCTACTTGCGGAACAGGCTGAGGAGCCGATGTCCGCCGATAAAGGTGATGCCTGGCTGTAAAAGGTCAGGTGTTATTTATCCTACCGAAAACAGCACCACAACTAGCTTTGAGCCTTTTTCTTTTATCTTCAAAAAGCTAACCTCTCCAATTTTAATTTTCTTATTTTTAAAAAAATCTAATATTTTATTTATCATGGTTTTCTCGATTTAGGTATTATATTCAATAAAGGATGCAAATCTGATTTCAGATTATGCTTAAAATATTATCGTAATCGCTAAGACTGCTTAAAGCTCTTAAGAAGCTCTTTATAATGCTTTTGCTTGTCTAGCTATACATAATTGCTTAAAAGTCTCTTAAACGCTCGTTAAGACGCACTAGACGAGCGCAACGCTGACGCTTTTGCTTTTGATTTAATCTTTTTTCTTAATTAGCAATCTTTTTTCTTTTGATTTTGATTTAAATGATAATGAAATTTAAATCTTTTGACTTAAATCTTATCTTTTGAATTATTACTTCTAGCTAAAACACATATCTCGATAACGCTTTTGCTCTTTCTTTTCTGCTTTACTGAAAAACGTCTTTTTGTTTTTCTTATTCGCTTTTGATTTTAAAAAGATTTAAATCTTGAATTTTACTTTAAAGATATTTGTAACTTGTTTGAAGCTTGTTTGGAGCACTTTTAACTTATTGATTTTAAAGGGGAACTCAGATGTTATGACTACCAATTGTCCAGCTAATGACTACACATTGTCCAGCTAATGACTACCAATTGTCCAGCTGATGACTACACATTGTCCAGCTGATGACTACTATTATATGACACTTTTTCACTCAAAGTAGTTGTATAAGTAGTCATATAATGATACACTAATTCTATAAGTGAAAAATGATTTTTCATACTAAGAAAAACAAGGAAGTTAAAATGCAATTATTAGAGAATAAACAAATGGTATCCAAAAAAATAAATGTCGTTAAGAGTAATGAGCTGACTGACTCTTGCTATGATCTTAATTTGATTGAAAGTAGAGTACTTGAAGTCTGTATCGGAATGATTAATACAATGCCGAACAATGCCGACACTATCATCATCAAAGACGCTATGAGTAAGCTAGGCTTGACTTTTGATGTTTATAACAAAGCAGACCAGGTAACAAAAGCACAAGTCAGAAGAGAACTTGATATTACTCCAAAAATCACAGATGAAACCGCTTTTCGTTTTTCAGAAAAAGATTATGCTGATTTATTTAATGTCAATATCAACGGGGCTTACAGAGCATTAAGAAGAGTCAGTGAAAGTTTCAGAAGTAATATTTTTACTAAATTAAATCCGGAGCCAGGAGTTTCAAAAGAACGATTTAGTTTTATTCATAAAATCCAATATCACGATATTGATATAAAAAACGAACATCGAGCTATTAGTTTATTTTTTCATAGAGATTTAATTCCATATTTAACTCAAATCAGTCGAAATTATACAAAATATTCTTTGAAAAGTGCATCAACTTTTCAGTCAGAGCATACGTTCCGTATCTTTACACTGTTAAGTCAATTTAAAGATATAGGCACTACAACGATTGAGCTTGTCGAATTAAAAAGAATGATGAAATTAGAAGATAAATACACTCGCTTCACTAATTTTAGAGAAAAAATTATTGATAGAGCTGTTAATGAAATTAATGCAAAAGATGAAAACGGTAATAAATTAACAAATTTGACTGTTAAATATGGATTACTCAGAGTGAAAAAGAAAGTTGTAAAAATTCGTTTCAATATTTTCGATCACAACAAAGCAGAAGACGCAAAAACAGCACTGGAACATAATATCAAAAACAAGAAATCAGCTGTTAAGAAA
>JABJPQ010000436.1 GCA_018663815.1 Halobacteriovoraceae bacterium
ATCTATGAAAAAACTTTTTTTTATCGCTTTTATAACAACTCTCACTATTTCAAATATATTTGCCAAAGATGTTATTATTACCAAGACATACCTTAAGGGTGCCGAGGTGATTGAAAAGTTCATGTCAGGACCAACACAATTTGGTGACTCTTTTGAAGGTGATACTTCCAATTGTAAAACGTTTTTCTCAACAACAAACGATAATCAAGATGGCATATTTGTTTTCATTAGCAAAAATATAAAACGTCACTTTATCATTGATAAAAAAAATACCTACCTTTACATCCGCTCCAAAAACGATGGCTCTGATGGAAATAGCGTCGGTTTTTTTACGGTTGATTCAATTAAAATTGGAAAGTATGAATTAAGGTTTAATGCGCAGGGAGATATGGGCTATACAAGTTCATTTATCATAAATAATAAAATAATCGTAGAATGTGATACAGGTTTCTAAACAGCCCTTACTAAGCTGCTCTATTAATCTCATTAACTTTTTTATATATAACCATTTATCGGTAACTTAGCCGCTTATTGTAAGACAATTGAAAGCGAAGACAAGCTTGATTCCTATGATAAATTTCAATTTCCCCAGTATAGCTTGCAAAAAAGTCAGATTTACGTTACAAAATCAATCAGTTATCATAAAAAAAGGAAATCTATGAAGTACCTCGTGCTCACAATATTAAGTATTTATAGCTTAAACTCAAGCTATGCAAATGGACTTATTCAAGATGTTATTTGTACTGGAAAAAACCTACAGCTTGAAAATGTAAAGTATGAGCTTTTTATAGATGATGAAGCATTTTGTGGATCAGAGGGTACTCCTTTTACGGCCGCAATCCTAGCGACAGCAAATGACGACAATGCAACTTATAGTTTAAAAAATATCCTGGTCGGAAAAATTGTTATCACAGGAAATATTAGCACTGTCACATTTACTGAAAAAAGAAATAATATAAGCTACGAGTATTCAAAGTTAATCGTTAACTATCAAAATGATGGATCAATACTCGCGCACATGGAAGAAATCACAGATATTACAGAAGGTATGGAGACAATCTATAAATCATATCCACTTCAATGTGAAATTTCAGTCCTGTGGAATTTTGATTGTTAATCTTCAGCTTTAATCTTGAATCTTGTTTTTTAAACATGTAATTTTTTTGTTACTTTCCTTGATGTCAATATAACCAAGTTGTTTGTTTTTAATTTTTGCTTTAAATACACCAGCTACTGACAGAATATCACCTTTAGTACATTCAAAAACATTTATCGTTTTGTATTTTTTTACAGTGTAGAGCTTAACCTCGATAAATTTATCAACATTAAGCCCTTGTAGTTTAATAATATAAAAATTATCACGGGAGCGGATATGTTTTTTAGTAGAAATTATTTTTCCACTTAATACCACTCGCTGGTTATGCCACTGTCCATATGTTTCTTTGTTAAAGCTATTCCAAAAATCAGCCCCAGCAAAGATAGAAGTAGAAAAGGTAAGAATTAAACTAATAATTTTAAACAAAAGGCTACTCCTTACCTAAAGATCAAGCTCACTTCACTACATCGAAATACTACCTGGTAGTTGATGTTTAAGATCCGTAAACGTTTTATCAACATTTTTACCAACCACTAAATGAAAAATTCCATTATCTAAAGAGATAAGTCTTTTCCCAAATGCTTTTTCTAAGTTTTCAATTGATGCCATTGAGCTATCTTTAACCGAAAGACGAATTCTCGTTGTTGCGCACTTGTCTAATTCAACAATATTATGTTCTCCCCCAAATGACTTAATTAATAATGCAATATCAATATTACTAGTTGGGCTTACCGTCGCGATTATATTTGTCTCAAGATCTCCACTCATCGCTTCTTCCATTTCCGTTTTTAAGTTTCCAGAGCGAGTTCCAAAGATGGCTTGAATACCATTACCAAGTACAAGTACACCTGCAGCACCAAGGCCTTTAAGCTCTGACTGGTTCACCATCGCAGCATCTTTCACTTCAACTCTAAGACGAGTAATACAAGCATCAAGATTAACAATATTTTGTCTCCCGCCAAAAGCGACAATGAGTTTTTCACCCAAAGTATTTTCAGTTGCCGTTTGAGATTGAGTATTATTGGAAATATCTTCACGACCTGGTGTCATAATACCAAACTTACTAATAACGAGTCTAAATGAACCATAATAAATAGCTCCCCATATAGGCCCAATCACTAAGAGCCAAAGAGCATTAGAAGACTGGCTAAAAAGCAAGACATAATCAATTAGTCCATGACTAAAAGTTGTTCCATGTTTAATTTCAAATAAAATACAAATATAAAAAGCGAGACCTGAGAAAAGTGCGTGAACTCCATATAAAAGAGGAGCTACAAAAAGAAATGAAAACTCAATAGGCTCAGTGATACCAGTCATAAAAGAGGTCAATGCACCTGAAATCATAATACCAGCGACTTGTTTTTTATTCTCAGGCTTAGCACTATGCCAAATAGCAATTGCGGCAGCAGGTAAACCAAACATTTTAAATAAATAACCACCAGCAAGATTACCGGCCGTTGGGTCACCTGATACATATCGAGCCAACTCTCCCATAACTGTTTTTCCTGTAACAGGATCTACAAAGCTTCCTGTTTCAAAAAAGAAGGGAACATTCCAAATATGATGAAGTCCAAAGGGTATAAGAGCTCTCTCCACAACACCATACAAAGTAAAGGCAACTTGTGGACTCTCGTGAGCGGCCCAGTTACTAAAGACTTTTATTCCTGCTCCAATTGGTGGCCAAATAAAAGCCAGGATAATTCCAACAACAATTGCAGCTGTAGCAGTAACAATTGGTACAAATCTTTTTCCTGCAAAAAAACCTAAATATTGTGGAAGATTAATTTTATAATATTTATTAAAAAGGTAAGCAGCAATACTTCCAATAATAATCCCGCCAAAAACTCCCGTCTTGATAGACTGAATTCCCATCAAAGCAAAGGTTTCAATACCCCTCATTTGAGCTACAACACCCATGGTTGCTAGCAGAACAACATAACCAACAACCGCTGACAACGCTGCAACACCATCGTTTTTGGTAAAACCAAGAGCGACACCTATAGCAAAAAGAAGCGGTAAGTTTCCAAAGATTGCTCCCCCCGAGTTCTCCATAATTGTAGAGACAGCCGTTGGAATGAAACCTAGCTTCGCGGCTCCTACTCCAAGTAAAATACCGGCAATTGGTAATACAGAAACTGGCAACATTAAAGACTTACCAATTTTTTGAAGTGAACTAAATAATTTTTTAAACATCATGATTACTTCCTTATACTAATTTTCTAACTTCTGTAGCAGACTTTTGAATTAAAGCCTGTTGAGCTAAGCTTTGACACTGCACCATTGAATAGGATCGAACGCTAGACTTAACTTCGCCTATCATTGGAACACTTACACTTAACTCTGTAACACCCAAACCTATTAAAAATGGTATGGCCTGAACATCACTTGCAATTCCACCACAAACACCAACCCAAATATTATTTTTCTTAGCGGCCTGACAGGTCATTTCTATTAATTTTAAAACACC
>JABJPQ010000604.1 GCA_018663815.1 Halobacteriovoraceae bacterium
CCGTAAGGCTTGATTAAAATAAGCTCTAACCCCAGCGCCACACATGTGCGCCCAACACTTCCGGTATTACCAGGAATTTCAGGCGCCATGAGGACTATTTTAAACTCTTTTTTTTGCATTACTTACTAGTTAATAAGTGATGTAAACTTCTAATGATAAGTCCTGAACCACCGCTAGCAGGGCAGTAAGGTAGATGCTTTTGAGAGGTACAAACCCCTGCAATATCTAAATGGGCCCACTTGATATCATCTTTAATAAAATTATTTAAAAAAGCCGCAGCAGTTGCAGTTCCACCAAATCGAGTTGATCCAATATTTTTAAGATCGGCTATCTTTGATTTCATATCATCTTTCCACTCAGGAATGATAGGAAGTTGCCACATGTATTCATCTTGGTTTTTAGCACTCGTTAAAACTTTTTTAGTAAAGGCATCATTATTACCTAAAACAGCGCAAACTTCAGTTCCAAGAGCAACTAAACATGCTCCAGTAAGAGTTGCAGCATCGATGATATAATCAGGCTTTAGATCACAGGCATAATCTAGGCAATCAGCTAGAACTAAACGTCCCTCTGCATCCGTATTTAAAATTTCAACCGTTTTTCCATTTCTAGCCGTTACAACAGCATCTGGAGTGGTAGCACTTTCGTTAACAGCATTATCAGTCATCCCTAAGATACAAGTAATTTTATAAGGAGCATCGTTTAAAACAGCCGCACGAAAAGCACCGTAAACTGTCGCTGATCCACCCATGTCAAATTTCATTCCTACCATTGATCCACCTGGCTTAAGTGAGTAACCACCAGTATCAAAGGTTAAGCCCTTACCAACCAAAGCGTAATGTTTGGTATTTTTAGTCGCCTTTTTTGGAGTATAAGTTAAATGAACAAGTCTTGGGTCATAAGCTGAACCAGCATTGACTGAAAGAAAAAGTCCCATTTTTTCTTTTTGAAGTTCTTTCATACCAAGAACTTTAAGCTTAACGCCTTTGCCTTTAAAGGTTGTTTTAACCTCTGCTTCAATTCGATCGGCATACTCTTCTGAGTGAAGGACGTTAGGAACTTCATTAACAAGGTCTCTAGCAAAGTTAACAGAGTTTGTAATATTATCAGATGTTGCGATGACTTTATCTAATGACCTTTTAATTTTTTTATCATTAATATAAACACAAATTTTTGCAAAAGAGTGTTCCGTCTTTTTTGAAAGGTATTTATCATAGTGATAGCTTGTTAGGTTGATTGACTCATTGATAAGAGAAACGGTATCGCTAAGTTTGTTGATGGCATTAAATGACGCTGCATCTAAGGCTACACTATTATATTTTTTGCCACAAAATTGTTTATAACCGCGGGCGATAGCTCTTCTAATCCCCTCCGCTTTAACTTTCGACTTTTCTCCCATACCTATAATGAGAACAGTTGCTCCATTACTTTGAGTAAAACTAAAACTTGTTCCGGCAGCAGCTGTGAAATTTTTAGATGCGAGAGTGTGGTTGAATTCTTTTACCAATTCTTTATCTGACCAAGTTTGTTGGACTTTATCACCTTTAGAGTACGCCCCTAATACTTTAACTTCGGCTGACTCAAAATGCTTGGTTTCAAAATCGTAATGGATATTCATATATTCTCCTTGATGTTATTATTTTAATTTAAGCATCCTAGCAAAGTTAGAATTTATTGTCTAAATCTTGAGCTTCTAGTAATCTATATTTATATGCCAAAGTTATATTCGAGTTATATTGCAGCTAACTTTATTGTGCCTTTCTTGGTTAGTACTGTTTTCTTTGTGTCATTTTTAATGACGTTTGAGTTATTTCGAATAATGACGCTGGTCTCCTCAGATGATATTTCTTTTTTCTTCATACTGGGAATGATGGGCAACGTAATGACCACATTAATTCCCATGGCCATTCCACTTTCCATCTTTTTTTCGGCAATTTATTGTCTTTCCCGTATGTCGGGGGATTCTGAATATGTAGCCTTGAGAGCCGCAGGTTTAAAAAAGAGCAATATTTTGATGCCTTTTATAGTGATCGCCGTTTTAGTATCTATTTGTGTTTATTTTTTAAATCAAAACTTAGTGCCTAATGCTCATTCGTTGGTGAGAAAGAAAATTAAAATTATTAGCTCTACTAGTTTAATCCAAGGCTTAAAATCGGGACAATTTTTTACGAACTTAGCTAATATTACAATTTTTCCTAGTCTCGTCGATGATAAAACAAAAGACTTAAAAGATGTTTTTATTCATATTTATGATGATAATCAAAAAATTGATAAAATTATTGTCGCAAAAAAAGGAAAAATTCTTCATACAAAAGAAGAAAAGACTGGCCTGGAGTCTTTTAAGCTCTACCTTAACAATGGAAATATTGTGAATAAGGGGCTAGAAAATAAGAATATTGAGAAAATATTATTTGATGAATACACCCTACCCATTTCTGAAAAACGTTTTTCTTACAAAGCATCGATGAAAGAAATTATGATGAATAAAAGAGAGCTTGAGTACTTTATCAATGCTGGACTTGAAAAAGCTAAAGCCGCGGGGTTTGATAAAAAAGATTACTTTAATGCTCGTTATGAGTACTGGAATAGAATTAATAGCCCAGTATTATGTCTCATCCTCACTTTCTTAGGTTTTAGCTTTGGTGTAACTGGAAATAGAGGCAGGAGTAAAAATGCTAGCGGAAAAGCAATTTTAGTTCTGATCGGTTATTACGTTATTTACTTTGCATTTGTAAGTGCTGCAAGAGACGGACATATTCCCGTTATTCTATGTGCTATCGTTCCAAACTTAGTGTTATTGGTTTATGGAACAAAAAAATATCGTAGTATCGATTGGCTTAGTTAAAAGAATTTGTATATTTGATTTATTCTACGCTTAGCTCTTGAGCCATGTTTTCTTTATACTCATTAGAGGTATATGGAACCCCATTAAAGCTTGGGAAAAGCGGAAGCACATAATTTGTGGCCTCTGTTTCTGGAAAAATAAAACTCTTAACTCCAGTTTTTGATTGAGCAGAGACAAGATCATTATTAAGAAATACTTTTAAAGCATTATAGTTACCAACAAAGAGGAGAACTCGCTCACCTTTTAGCAGGGTATGTCTTCCTTTTTTTAGAACGTATCTTTTAATTTTTTGGTCATTAATTTGAAAGCTGATCCAAGAGTCTTCTAGCGCTACAATATAGACGTTTTGTTTTCCTTTTATCACAGCATTCTTAATATACTGTGGAAGAAGGTCCGTATTTTTAGCCTCTGGTGAATCTTTAATAATATCATAAATTTCAGCAGGAGCGGGAGAGAATTTTTTATACGGAAATTTACCAGCGATAAGTTTTTTGGGTGCTTCTTTTTTCTTCTCTTCTTTTATCTCTACTTCGTCTTCCTTCACTTTTTCTATCTTAGCTTCTACAATATTTTTTTCTTCTTTTGCCTTTTCTACTGGCTTCGTTACGACTTCAGCTTTTGGGATTTTTTTGGCAGTTTCCTTTGTCGCTGTTACTGTCTCAGGCATAACTTCCATTTTTTTTGTAGCTTGAATATCAAAGAGGTTTGTATTCTTACTTTTTAGCAAAATATCTTTTGCTGGCACAGAAGTAGAGGTTGTATTTTTAAGCGCATTACTTTCAAAATTGAGCTGAGAAAAAAAGGTAACGAGAGTTTTTCCGATAATAAAAACGATGACTAAACCAATAAGTGAATAAATAATTTTTTTATTAAAGAGATCTTGAATGATAGAGATGAGTGTTTCTTTTAATTCATCGGTTTCATTCTCATCTTGTTCTGGATTATTTGTGTTGGTACTGGTGTCTAAATATGTTTTTTTTTGTTCTGCAAGATCGGTATCTAGGTGACCATATTTTATGTGATAGGTATTTTCTAATGAAGCCCTTGCTTCATTTACATCTAAGCCTATTGTTTTAGCGTAATTGATAACAAAGCCACGAATATAAGTTTTGTTAGGAAGATTTTTAAAATCATCTGCTTCTAGAGCTTTTAAAATATTGATATTGATCTTTGTTGACTCAGCGATCTCATCAAGACTTATTTTTTTCTTTTTTCGTTGATTCTTTAGAATTGTACCAATTGTTTCGTTTTGTTCCATATTTCAATATTTTAGATCATATTTTTAAAATTAAAAATCAGGTGTCAAAATATTCCTATCTGATTCGAGGTGTGAAGGTGATTCAAACTTCTGGTTTCGCCTTTCTATCTTAGTATTTAATGCTTTTAGTTTACGAGTTGCTTTAATTTGATAAGGAGTTAGGGAGAAGCGATCAATAACATCAGTTAACTTTTCTTTAGCAGGGCCATATTCTTTTAACTCGATAAGAGAGAGGGCTTGATGATATATTGGTCCTGGGCTATTGTAACAAGTCCCCATACTCGCTTGTTTGTACAGCTTAAGAGCTTTTGGATACTCACGTTTTTTAAAGGCAATATTACCAAGTTGAAAACTTGCAGGACAATAATTGATGTTTTCATTCAAAGATTGTTTAAAATAGCTTATAGCTTCAGTTTGTTTATTTTGCTTTATGGCTAAAAGGCCTAAATTATAATATGTTTTAAACTGCCTTTCATAGGTTAGATCGTTTAATACGATGTCGTATTGACGCTTTGATTCCCGATACTGCTTTAAGTTGGAATAAATTGTTGCGAGATTAACCCTTGCATCTGTATTTTTTGGATCTTGCTTTAAGGCACTTTTAACATATTTCATGGCTATTTTAGGTTTCTTCTTAAAATAGTAAGCCATTCCTAAATTATTGAGAATTTTAGAACTTTTTGGGGCCAAAGAGTAAGCTTCAAGCAAATACTTTAGCGCTAGCGTATACTCCTTACTGATAAGCTCATTAGTCCCTTGGTTATAATAAATTTCCGCTTTTTTCTCTTTATTTGATTTTTCCCTTTTGCTTTGACTTGAACTGC
>JABJPQ010000606.1 GCA_018663815.1 Halobacteriovoraceae bacterium
ACTGAAAAGCAAAAGCTTGAGTCGGTTATGGAAAGAGAGCTAGGTGACCTCAAGGCTCATAGATTACAAATATCCAATGCAGATGCAGAGAGGTATAAAGCCCTCAATTACTTTGAGTCCGTAGTTAAAAATGAAAATGCTCTACATGATAGATATGACTTAAAGAAATATTTATTTGAAAAATTTAAATATACTCCAAAGAAATTTAATGAATATGTTTCTAAAGTTCGCCAGAATTTCTCACAGATGGAGATTAATTTTTCTGATCATTGGCGTCAGTGGAATAAAGATTTAGGAATCGAAAGTAATGAGATTCAAGATTGGAAAGTATGGGAAGCAGAGCTTGAAGGAAAAAATTACTATGAGAGAAATCCTCATCCGAATCCAGATAAAGAAAGAATTGGTCTTGGGCAAAATAAGTCAGTTTATGATTACCTAGCTTCGATGCAATTATTTATGAAAGATCATGGGATACCGGTAGGCATTGGTATGAAAGATTTAAGTGCTATGAAACTAAATAATTATACACAAAATCCTGCGGCACCATTTATTGATTTAGATCTTTATCGAAATAACTCAGGTCTTAAACGCAGAAGCTTTATTGGTCCGTGTACGTTGATCGAGAATCAAAATATGTCTGAGATGAGACCAACGGATACCATTGATGAGAAGTACTGTGATCGCATTGATTGTTCTGAAAATTTAATTAAATTTGGATTTCAGGTCGATAATAAAGTCTTTGAGGAGTCTGCGTATCATGGTGCAATTAAGCCATTTGCGATGTTACACGTAGATAATGTTATTGAACTATATAAAGAACATGAGCGAGATTACTATGATAGTATGCGAGCTCAGTCCCAACTGGGGACATTTCTAAAAAACTATAATATGGATTATGTTTCTCTTGGTTTAAGAAAAGAATTTACCAAACCACAGCACTTTAAAGATCGTTGTCTGGTTGATCGAAAAGAAGGTGACTATAGTTCAGAAGCCTTTGATAAGTGCTATGAGAGAACGGATGACAATGTCATCTCATTAGCGCAGTTTAGAAATAGAGTTAAAAGAGCTGGCATAAAATCACTTTTAAAAGAATTTTTTACTTACAAGTATCTAGATAGTGATGTTGAGAGTCGTGAAGCTCGTACAAACAACTTGCAATCAAACATAGAACAACTAAAGGAAGAGGCTCTAGGAACTTCAGTAGAAGTACAAGAGGAATTAACTGGCACAAATTTAGGAGATTTAATTCGAGGTGCATTTAAAAGCGATCTTAATGTAACGAAATACCTTACAAAGTTTGAAGATAACAAACTTGAAGACTTTGATGCTAAGGCATTAAGGCAATTAATTCACCCTAAACAAACTAAAGATCACAAATTAAAGTTAATTGAAGCAGTAAAATTATGCGGTCTTTTATCAGAGGGTATAACGGCTCAATTAATTGGAAAAAAATTGATAAAAGAAGCCATGGATAACCCTATTGCAAGAGATTTAGATAGAGAAAGAGCGCGCAAAAGAAATTTTCAAGAAAAACTCTATAATACTAATAAAAATCTTATTCGTAAAAACTGTTTAAAGAGCATTGAGTTTGACCCAGAAACGGGAGAAGTACATAGTCCACATCTTTCATTTGATCGAAGGTATCGTGTTATTGAGACAGGTACTTATGAGCACATAGAAGGTAAGAATTTAAATATAAATGTTGGATATGGTTTTGAAATAAGTGATGGCCAATCAAATACAGTTTCATCTGCGTTTTCAGGATCTCTTTCCGTTGGTGTTCCAGTTTCGATTGTAAGTGGATCTATAACCGCAGCGAAAGAAGTTGCACAAACAGATGTGCAAGCAATAGTTAGAGCTTCAAGCGTTAGTTCTGCGACTTTTCTAGTTGTCCAACAAGCAACAATGGAAATTGAATTAAGAAAATATGAAAAGTGTTTTACATCTCATTTAATGCCTAGTTTGTTCTATGACATTTCTGCTGATGACCTTGAACTTATTGAAGGTAAAGAAATTATTGATTCAGATGTGGCTCAAATTCTTTCTAAAGGGATTATGGTTTGTGATGGTAAGATAACAAATAAGCCGATTAAAGTTATTGAAAACTATTATTATGTCACTCAACATTTTACTGCTGGGGATATCTTAGATGATGGTAACTTATTAAACCATATCTTCTTACTTCCACTGAGAGGAACCAGAGATTTTAATAATTTTATGCGAATAATGAATGCTAAAAGAATAAATTCTAAAGGTGAGGTTATTAGCGATAATGATCGATTCCTTTATCCAAATTTAAGACTTATGTATAATTATGGCCAAATTTCGCCATCCTATCCTGCAATGTATACCGTGCAAGGTAGGAAATGATTTTAAGAAAAATATTTTCACTATTTTTCTTATTTTCTTTTTCGGTGCTCTCTGCCACTGATTTTAATTATGAAAAAGGAAATTATTCTTATTCTCAAGATGAAATTACTCAATCACTGAGAGCTGCAGGAATAAAATATTTTTCAGTAGGTAAAAATCAAAAGAATGATTTGTATAAGCTTAATCATAAAAAACAGTTCCAAATTAAAAACTGGTTTGACAAAAAATGGTTTTCTTTACAAGAAAATTATGAATTTAATCATGACGAATTCATTCACTACTTTTCTGATGAGACTTTCAATCAGGCCAAAATAAATTATTATTCACAATTTAATTTTAATAAAAGACTTTTAATTCATGAGCAAGAGCTAAACTTTTTTAAGGAATGGGGAGGTTTAAATCACCCTCCCGTGTCTATGCAACTAAATCAGCTTGAAAAATACTCAAGGTTTTATCATCCCATTGATTATGAGGACGTACCAAGTACTCTTTATACAGAGTCTTTTCATAAGAAATTAGACAATATCTCGAATACTGAATTAAGTTTTAATAATGAAGTTTACTTATTAGAAGATAAAAAGTCATATGCTAAAAAAATTGAGCTTATAAAAAATGCTAAGAAACATATTTTTATGAGTACTCTTATTTTTGCCGATGATAAAAGTTCTAGCAAACTCACTGATGAACTTATTTTGAAAGCAAATAATGGTGTTGCAGTCTATGTCATTGTAGATGACTTAGTATCCACAATTGGCACCAAAAGATCTAATATTAAAAAAATGAAGAAAAGCCCCATACATCTTATTGAAGCAAATGACTTTTTTAAATATTATGGAAGTACAGTTTATCATAATAAGAAACTTGTGGTGGACTTTGAGCAGGCCATTGTTGGAGGGCAAAATATATTAGACGCCGATAATATCTCTAATGGTATCGATTTTAAAAACCGAGATTTAGATCTTTATGTTATTGGACCATTAGTTAGCGATATTGCGAATGGTTTTTTAGAAGATTTTAATTATTTTCATAAAAAATTACTGATAAAATTTCAAAAGAAACTAAGTAATGAGCTTCCTCGTCATAGGAAGGTTAATCCAGCACGTATATCTTTTATGATTAGAAAGAATCTTTCAAAATACCTAGCGTGGAAAAAATCGTTACATAAGTTAGATCTTGCATTGAATGCTTCTATTAACTTGCAAAAAAATCAAAGTAAAAGAGGTGCTAAACATTACGGGCATGTGTTATCTGATCCAGAGCTTAGAACTAAAGGAGTATGTCGATTTGTACAGCAAGCCCCGTATTCTGACTTACATCTTATAGGTAAAACATACTTACATTATCTAAATAATACAAAGTCCTACTTAGGAATTATGAACCCTCAAGTACTTGATCAAAAATATAAGTCTAAATCTGATCGCAAGTTTTTAGAAAAAAACGATCGTTTTATTATGTATGATAAATTGCATGATCAAGTTATGTCCATGGCCGAAGAGGATGATTTTCATATAGATCTACTAACTAGTGGACCAGAGGTTGCAGGCAATGAAGCTACTATCGTACTTGTCAGTCGATTAAGAAGACACTTAAAAAGTAATTCTATCTTTAAAGCAAATATTGACTTATATCTAATGGATTGGGTAAATAACCATTTCGGAAATACCCAGTACACAAATCTGTTAAGAGATTATGCACCAAAAGAAAATATTGATGTTTGGGCCCATATTAGTTATTTGCATTCTAAGGTTTTTTACTTTGACAGGCTTGTTGCTTCGGTTGGTAGTTATAATATGCATCACAACGCCACTGATCATACATTTGAAAATACTATTTTTTGCCAAGACGTTAAATTGAATAAACAACTTGATGAAATTTTTGTTCGGGATATGGTAAATTCTATTCCATTAAAATTTAACAAAATAATCAATTAATTAATTATTGTAGTCAAGCTATCCTAATTTGATTTAAGTAGAATCTTGTAGTTTGGATTAAAGAGTTGATCAGCTTGAACTTCAGCAGAAAATGTAATCGGCTTAAATTGTTTTTCTTTAGAGCTAATTTCAAATTCATAATCTCCAACTGGAAGTACTTTATAAAATTCACCATGTGTAAAACCATACGTTCCAACGATTTTTCCTTTCCTTGTTTTAATTTCTACCTTTCCTTGAACATCTTTATCGGTAAAACTAAAACCTGCTCCTTGATGAATTTGAGTAATATACTTTATAAGTGAGTATTTGTTTTTTGTATAATAGGCAGGTATACGATTATAACTTGGCCATTTCGAATGGGAGAGCTCGATTGTAATTTGCAGATCATTATGCCAGTTATAACTCCAGTCTTGCATTCCTCCATCAACTTCGTACCAATCATAGCCATTTGTAACACCTTCATCAAAACCTCTTGAATTGAACATTGAAGGGATATGTTTTGCGTATTCTTTTGAAAAATTTACGATTAAATCATAAAGAGGAAAGTGTTCTGGAGTTGTATCCCAAGGGTAGTTTACAACCTCTGTCCCTCCATGAAAATTTGCACTTAAACTAAAATTTCTTTTGGCCGCAAAGTTCATAATGGCCACCGTTTCAGGCTGTCTTTTACGGGTTGAGTTTGTGTTGTCGGCCGTCGAAAAATCTGGAAAATTTCGGTTAAGGTCTTTATACTTATTATTTCCACGTCTTCGCTTATTAGCGCCATCAGGATTCATAGAGGGGATAATATAGATCTCAGTATTATTAATTAAGTTTGTTATTTGTAAATCACCTTCATCATAAGACTTTAACAAATCTTCTATGAGTGAAACCAATAATTCACGACCAACAATTTCATTTCCATGCATATTGGCTATATATTTAAATTCTGGTTCAAGCTCATCAAGCTTGGGATTATCAGAAATTTTTACAGCGAGTATAGGGTGATTTTTGTGTGAACGGCCAATTTCGATTAGGGTAACCAAGTGTGGATATTTCAATTGAAAATTGATTAGCTTTTGATCTATTTCACTTGGAGTTGGATAGTCCGCTGCAAGTGATTTATGAATTTTCGGAAGAGGCTGGTAATTGACATTTAAACTCTTAAGCCATTTCTCAGTTCCCTTAGGTCCGTATAATTCAAAGTCTGAATTGGAAGGATGATCAATAGTTAGATCTGAATTCATTTTCAACATCTTTTTCAAAAATGCGGAGTTTTCGAAAACTTTAAACCCCTCTTTTGTACTGTTTGAAAACGCTAACGATGATATGGTAAGTGATAATAGAACATAGTAGAGTGAGTGATATTTCATGATTAGCTTCCTTGTGAATCAGTTCAATAACTTAATTAGAGCGTATTTGGTGTGTACTGTAAAATATGAAGAGGTAGGTGATATACCTTGTAAGAACTTTTTTGATTTTTTTCGTGGCGAACATTCCCGAGTCCTAAAGTCGGAGTATTAAGAGCTGTGCTAGATGTATAGGGTACAGCATTAACTATAAAATACACTTGTAGATGTATTCAACTTTGTTAAGGTTTATTCATGTATAGGTTTCTTCCCCAAATTATCCATAATGCTCAAGTGGAGTGTCGTACTAATGATGAACTTAAAAAACGTTTAGTTTTTTATTTAAAAAGTATTTCTATGATTTCAGATCCCGAAAAAAGATTAGAGTTTGTGCGAGAGGAAATAGATAAAACTTTAGAAAGTATTGACTCTAGTTGTGAAAAGGGATGTCATTTTTGCTGTTATCATCCCATTGGCTTAGCTAAGTCCGAGATGAGAAGCATTAAAGAGTTTTCTCCCCGTTTTTCCCAAGCAAGACTGGAGCAACAAATAGATTTTTATGCGAATAATATCGCTATTGAATATGAGCAGAAAAAGTGTGTTTTCCTAGATAATGGGCAATGTGGAGTGTACGCTAAAAGGCCACTAGTTTGTAGATTAGCCCATGTTAAATCAGATCCGGCTAATTGCCAGCTAAGTAATCAGAGTCAAAACATAGAGCAACTTTCTGTTCAAACGGCAGCAGTCATCGCGGTAGCGTTTTATCAGCTTAACCCTGAGGTTGAGTTAATTCCAATTAGCTTAACTCAATAGTGCTTTGCTTAACTTCTTTCTAGAAAAGAGATACTTTGAATGATAAGAAGGTATCAAAATTATACTGAAGGTATTAATAGATGCATTATATGTTATGTAAAGAGAGTCACTGGACTAAAACATTACAAAAAGAGTTAATCGCTGACTTTTCAAAATCAAACCAAACAGTAGGTGAGCTTCCTCTTATAAAAATCCCCTGTGATGTTGATTTAAAAGACAAATATATTGCTTTTTCTACAACTTGTTTACCAAATGCATTTGAAATTACTGCTGATTCTATCAGCCAACAAACAAAGAAAATCTCAGAAAATTTTATTGATCAAATACCAAATAATATTAAAATTAATTTTCATGTATTTGGCTTAACGGATAAGTACGGAGTATTAGAGACAGGCCGAGCAGAAATAATAAAAGAGAAAATCTTTAGCGTACTTAAGAAGAAAAAAATTAAT
>JABJPQ010000607.1 GCA_018663815.1 Halobacteriovoraceae bacterium
ATTTTAAAACAGAAGTTTTTGATGCTGCAAGGTGGAGATACTTGGATATATTGGCAAATTTCACTGACAAAGACTTAAGATCTCACTCTATGCAAAGAGTTATTCAATCAACTTATCATTTAAAAGAATATAAAAAATGTCTCACGTACAACACGGACTATACGGCCATGCTTGTAGGTAAAGATAAAAAAATTGCAGATGAATACATTCAGTATTGTAAGAATAAGCTATAACAGTAGGAGATAATCATTGGAGAATCGAAGAGAAAGCAAACTGTTATCGGATGGACGTGAATTATTTAAAAAAAATAGTCTAAAGAAAGCTTTTATACTTTTTGATGAAATTGTTAATATAAACCCTGAGAATGCAGAAGCATATTTCTACCTGGGTAATATTTTTCATATTCAAGGCCAGCTTGGAAAGGCGGTTAAAGCCTTTAATAAAGTTTTGGCCCTTGACTCAAATCATACTGATGCAGCAATTAGTCTTTCGGTCATTTTAAATGACATCGGTCGCTATGAAGATGCGAAGGTAATATTTGAAAAAGCCAACGAAAAAATTAAAAATGAAAAAGTAGGTTTTCAAAGCTCTGGCATTAATCAGAAATTTTCTGCTAAACATTTCGAAATAGCTGAGATGTATTTTACTTACAATCGATATGAAGAAGCATTGAGTGAGTACAATAAAGCTTGTGGGTTAGATCCTGAAAATTTAGAAATTAGAGTGAAAATTGCTAAGGCTTACTCAAAGAAAGGATATGTCTCTAAGGCATTTGAAGTTTTAAGATCCTTAAAGTCTGAACACCCTGCTTTTTTGCCGGCTAGGGTTGCCCTCGGTCTTCTTCACTATGGTAAGGGTAATACTATTGAAGCACAAACTGAGTGGCAAAATGCATTGTTAAAAGATCCAACTAACGAGGAAATTCAAATGTATTTAAGCCTATCAAAAAATGCAACAGAAACGAACCTTAACGCATAATCATTCTTTTAAATTTTAGACATAAAAAAACCTCAACAAGTGAGGTTTTATTATTTGTAATATAGATTTTGGTCTTACGCTTCTTTAAGTGTTTCTTTGGCCGGAGTCGCCTTTGGTGTCGTTGTGTCAATCTTTTGTGCTGTTGGCTCAGAAACAGTAGTTCTTTTACTGTCACTAGAAGAGAAAGCAATAATATAGCTTTTTAATTCTTTGTACATTTCGTACTTCACAGAAAGCTTGTTGTCTTGGAGAACAATCTGGCGTGCTTTTTTGTTATTATTATTAATAACGATAGGTGCTTTAAGATTTGCACTCATTGTTGTTATGTCTGAAGGGATGGTGAGAATACTATAGATTTTCGCATCACTAATATTCTCCAGCTCAACACTGTTCATATCACCAGGCAAAAGTTTGGCAACATAATCGGGCTTGAAAATTTTTGGCTCTATAATTGGAAAAGCAACATTAGAATCTTCTACTGATTGAAGCCACAAGATAAGTGTACTATCACCTGGATCAACAATAAAAAATTGAGCAAGTGCTTCAAAACCTAACAAACCTTCTGAAAAGTTTATAATGTCTTCTTTATTAACTTGTAGTTCTCCGAACCTAGTTGTGTTGATTTTCACATGACCTCCGATCAAAATGCGGTAGCACCAAATTTCTACCTTGTATGATGATATCAGTCAATTATATAGATTCGCAAGCGGGAATTTATTTCTTTTTAAATGCTTCATTAAGTGCTGCAAGATCATCTGGACTAGATTGCGATGCAGCAGTGTTTTGGTCTTGGATTGCCTGATAAACTTCTTCTCGGTGGATTTTGGTCTCTCTTGGAGCTTTTATACCAAGTCGAACCTGTTTTCCTTTAATCTGAACAACTACGATTTTAATATTGTCATCAATGGCAATGCTTTCTCCAAGCTTCCTTGTTAGAACTAGCATGTGTTATATCCTCGTTAAACTCCGTTTAGTATTCAAGCTCTAAACCTGCAAAAGTGAAGAACTGATCAACTCATATATTACTGGATCACTGAAAAAGCAAGCTTATTCTTACATCATGTAGGATGTTTGTAATAATTTCATGAAAACTAAAGAAAAATATATAAGATTAATTGATTAATTAATGAATCGCATTAAGCTATTATTCATCATTTGAGCACTTGATTTGTATGTTGCCTCAAGCACATTTTTCTGCCGTGTCAGGTCTGTAAACAGCTCAGCAACATCAGCATCCTCAATATTGCTTTTATACTCTTGGTTGATAAGGTGCTCTTTCTCAACTGTTTCAACAGCATTTTCAATTTTATTAATAGTTGAGCCAATTGTAGTTCTAATTTCAACTAGGCGATCAATTGAGTCATCTATTCCAGGTAAAAGCTCTTGGATAATTTCATGATTATCCGTTAGAAGGGCATTTTCTAGGCTGGCTAAGTCAGAAAAAATTGATGAGCGTGCTGCTTGGGCTAGCTTCTGTGGCCTAGCATTTGAGGCTGGGAATGGGCTTTCTTGGAAGCTGGCAGGATCACGGTTTATGATTTCTATTTCCGGCTCTACAGAAGCAGGATCCATTTTCATTTTACTTGGGTCAAGTTGGTTAAGGGGGGAGTTTGTAAGTGGGTCTTTTGCGAGTAACGGGGAAGCGTCACGTTGGAAAAAAACGTTTTCACCATTAAAAGTTACACCCACAAAGTTATCCTTACCAACTTCAACCTTTGTTTGTTGGTCGTCTCCAAGGTAAACTCCCTTTTCATTAAAGGGCTTGGTCAGTGTCTTATGACCAGCAAATATATATTTATTACCGAGTCTTCTATTTGAAATTCCGAGTGCTTGATTTCTCATCTGATTAATTTCTTTGGCTACACTTCGGCGAATAGCGGGATCAAAAATATTTGATGATTGTCCAATGGCCAGCTCTTTCGTTTTAACCAGTAGCTCAGTAAGCTCCTCAATAGCATTTTCAGTAAAACTGAGTTGAGCCTTAGCAACGGAAGCATTTCTCTTGAACTGATTTCCGTCAATATTTTTAGAACGAATAGAAAGTATTTCCATATTTCCAAGTGGATCATCAGAGGGCTTTTGAACTCGTTTAAGATTTGAGCCCTGCATTTGTAAATCCTCAAGTTTTTGCTTTGTCTTAGCAATTGAGTAATTTATTGAGTGAATAGCACTTCCTTCAGATACTCGTGACATTTGTTAGTCTACCTCATCATCCCTATAACAGAGTCGAACATTTCGTCTGCCGTTTTAATCATTTTTGCAGAAGCTTCATAAGCATGTTGGTATTTTACCATATTTGTTGCTTCTTCATCTATTGAAACTCCTGAAAGTCTCTCTTTAATATTTTTTGCTTGGGCTAAAATTCCTTTTGATTGTTCTGTGTTTAGCTTTGACTTATTTGTGGCTAAACCAATACTCCCAATAGACTCTAAGTATGATTCTTCAAATGTTTTAGAACCACCTCCAAGGAGTTTTTCGTGTTGAACTTTTGAAATAGCTATTGCAATTCGATTATCTCCTGGGGAGTTAGGAGATAATCCTGTTGTGATATTCTTTACATCGGCTTGAATTTCATCACTCAAATCTATATTGAGAGATGCTTGACTCAGACCTTTAGACTCTTTGAAAAAGTTAATATCAGTCACTTTGCCTAGGCTTGGGTCATTAATAACATTCCCGTTTTGATCAGTTGGTAAAGGTTTATTAACATAACCTTTTTTATGAATAGCATTTGTAATACCAATTAATCCATGTGCCATCTCATCAAGTTGTTTCCTAAGATTTACAATTTCAACATTACGAGTTTTAACGAGAGCAGCAACCATGCCGGATTCGATATTTTCTGAGATAGAAGTTTTAGATCCTCCTGCTTCAAAAAATATTTCGGTTCGTGATTCATCTTTGTAAGAACCAACTTCATCGCCACCAACTTTTCCTACTCGAAGAGTGTTAACAGAGCCCCCAGCAACGAGTGAACCTGCTCCTACAATATTGACAACGTATTGACTATTTTCATCCTCGTAAGTTTTAATTTCAAAAAGGTCTGAAAGAACTCTGACTGCGTTGTCTCTTTGATCACGCAAGTCACCAGTTTCCCCGCCCATGTTTTCTAGGCGGGTGATCTCTTTATTGAGTGAGGCAATGACTTTTCCTTGCTGGTTTGCATCGAAGGCAACACTTTCAATTTTTTTATCAATACCATCTTTAACTCGGGTGATTTCATTTCCAATGCGTTTAAAATCACTAATAACAATACTTGCGTTATCGCGAACGAGTGTTCTTACGACATTGTTTTCTGGTTGATTGGAAAGCTCACGAAAAGAGTTGAAAAAGCGATTAAGAATTTTATTCATTCCATCAGAATTAATTTCATTAAAGAGTTCTTCAATATTAGAGAGTTGACTTGTTCTTTCTTTATTAAAATTATAGTCAGATAAAGAGTGATTTAGTTTTTTTTCAACGAGTTTATCGTGTACGCGTTTAATTGTTTTAATATTAACACCAGTACCAAAAACATTTTTGCCACTTTGTATCGGAGTATTGTTTTCAGCGGTTACTTTTTGCCGAGAGAAACCTTCTGTATTAGCATTGGCAATATTATGCGACGTCGTCGCAAGCGACTTCTTTGAAGTTCTTAAAGATGAACGGCCAATGCTAAATAAGTCTGCGCCCAATAGTAATCCCGGTTAATAAGTATTATTACTTTTCGTCATACCAGAAGAAGAGTAAGTATTAAAATTCGTTTTTCCACTAAAACTTTCTTTAAGTTCCCTAAGGGAGTGAATCGCTTTATTTAGGAAAAATTGATTTTTCTTATTCTGGGTTTGAATTTTATCAATAATATCAAGTAAGACTAAATTTAATTTTTCAACTTCCATAGCAATTTGTTCGAAATTATTCGCTTTAAGTAGCTCAATAACTTCAGTCAGTTTTTCAGGTTTCTTAACTTCTAATAACTTTGCAATATCATTGGTTGCTTCATTACGTTGCTGTTCGAGTGTTGATATAACAATAAGTATTTTTGATTTTTCATCAATGGTCTGCTCAAGTAGGTCAATATCGCTTGCAAGCAAATGCATATACTCATCACATGTTGTTTCATACAAATCTGTATGTCTTTCACAAAATAAATGCCAAAGCTTACGAAACTCATTTGCTTTAAGGCTTAGTTCTAAGTTAGTTTCCATAGTCTTCCTGTTAGTACTCATTTGCTAAAATTTGATCGGCGATGGCATCATAATCAGGCTGATATGTGCCGGATTGAATTTGAGCCTTCAGTTGTGCAATCTTAGCTGAATTATCCACTGGTGGAGCCATGTCAGCAGCTTTTTTAATACGAGAAAAATCTTTAATGGCATCAGGGATGGTTACCTTTGCATCTTTTGCTGTTTGATGATTTAACTCTTGGCTGCGCTCGTAAGAGTTTCGTTTAAGCTGACGCATTTGCCTCGCCTGTTGAACTTCTTCTTTCGCCGTTTTAGTGTTTGGAAAAAATGGAGCCCTAGTGTCGATACTACTCATTTGATCTTTCCTTTGTAAGAGTGACATTGTTATAGGCATTGATTGCCTGGGAGGGTTGCTTTTTATATTGAGGATAAATTTGGTTTAGCACCAAATCTTTTATTCCTAGACCAGAATCTGACTTGGCCATCATTTGAGATCTTTCATCATCAAGCATAGATTTATAAACCTTTTCTGCTTGTGATTGGGGCTCAGTAGAGTTGATGGATTTTCTCATTTGGCCTAAGAGGTGATTTGTAAATTGAGCTTCCATCCCTTCAGCGACACGCATATAAGGCTTAGGTACATTTTTATATTTGTCTTGTACGACATTTTGTTTATAGTGAATGTTTGGTGAGCTTTCAATTTGACTCAAAGTAAACCTTCCTAGTATTTAATCCTCCTTCCTAGAGGACTTATCACTTATATTATACCATAAAAAAAGAACTAGTTTCCATAAAAAAATTAAGTTTATGCCATTTATCAGATATTATATAAATTCTAACTCGGCAAATAATGCCCCATTACGTTTTAGTGTTTGAAAAATATTAATTAAATCCTCTGGTGAAGTACCAATGGCATTAAGAGCATTAACCAAATCCTTGAGACTTGTCTTTTTTTCAATGAGAAATAATGCCCCTGGTTTGTTTGAACTTTTTGCTTCTCCAATCTCTAGGATAAGATCTCCATGACTAATGGCCACAGAGTTTAGTCGGATATCTCCACCTGCGACTATTGTTCCTGTTTTCTCATTAATAACGATTCGTGCTTTATTATCTTGATTAACACGGTAGTTCTCAACAATAGCAATTAAGTTGACAACTTTTCTTTCATAATGAGGTGGAATAATGAGATCTATCGTCGCAGCGTCTGAGGCATTAGCAAATTTACCACCAAGATTTTCATTGATTGTTTTAACGACTCTTGCAGCAGTGGTAAAGTCAGGCCTTTTTAGTGCCATCCTGATCGAGGTTTTTTTGTTAAAAGGAAGGTTAACTTCTTTTTCTATCGTACCACCACTTGATACATATCCAACTGTTGCGAATTTAGCACCTTGCTTTAGCCCTCCAATTGAAAGAGAACCTGATGCTACAGCATAGACCTTTCCGTCACCTGCTTTAAGTGGAGTAACTAATAAGACTCCGCCGGCAAGGGACTTTGCGTCGCCTATGGAAGAAACAGTTATATCCATTTTTTGTCCAATGCGACCAAAAGCAGGTAGTTTTGCTGTGACAATAACAGCTGCAACATTTGATGAACTTACCTCTTGAACAGGGTCCAGACCTAGAGTTTGAAACATTTTTTTTAGAGAATTATTTGTGATTTCACCACCACCGTCACCACTGCCGTTGAGTCCTATAACAAGTCCATAACCTACGAGTGGATTGTCTCTAACTCCTTTAATATCAACAATATCTTTCAGTCTGTTGGCTGAGAAAACATTTAGGGAGACAAGAGCGAGTAAAAAGAGAATTTTTTTCATTTAATAC
>JABJPQ010000610.1 GCA_018663815.1 Halobacteriovoraceae bacterium
ATCGTTACTTGTGCTTTCTGCAACAACTTCACTTACGGAGACCTTCCCATCTTCTGAATAATCGAAGAAAACAAGTTCATCAGCTGTTTCTTTTTGCGAAATCACATCTATTTTATTATTAACTCTAGACTTTTCTGTGGCAGATATCTGCGTAGAAATTCTATCTTTTAACTCTACTTTTTTTGCTAGTAATATTTCTTCTTTAATTGAGTAGTCAGTATTAATTATTTTGTAATCTAACCATGCTACTTTTTTAAGTTCTTTTTTAATAATTGCTTTTTGTTCTTCAATCTCTTTATAAGATAAGTTTAATTTAGTGCTTGCTACCTTTTTGTTAATAAGTTTTTGCTTGTTAACAACTTTATCTTCTTCAACTATCTTTTTTTTGTTTTCCACATCTTTAAGTTGCTCTTTATTATTAAGAGTTATAAATTTTACTTTATTTATTTTCTTCGCTGTCGTTTTTTTCTCATTAATCACAGGAGTAAAATTTAAACTTGTTTTAACATGAACAATAGACTTGCTAACTTTTTTCTCAATCTTATTAACAGTTGTTTTATTTATCTTGAAAGAATGCAAACTTATTTGTGGATATTTCACACGAGAGTATGAGTCGCTAGGTAACTGGCTGTTTAAAAAAACGGCCATCGCGGAAAAGATAAAAATATTTATTATTAAAAACATTTTCATTAATATAATTCTAGTTAATTTAAAGTTAATTCCAATAGGGCAAGGCTTAATACCTTAAGTTTGTGATTACTCTATTTAATTTTGTGAATACGCATCCCTTTTTTAATGGTTAGTCATTACGGATTTTATCTAAAAATCAATCACTTAGACTGTATAGCTTTTAAACACTTAAATATCTTTTTTGTAATTAATTCACTTACTCTTTTGATTTTTTATAGATCGAAATATAATTTAATATGACTTTTAATGGATATATTTTTAAAAATATTTTAGTGCTTATTGTATTAAGTTCGTCAGTTGCTGCGAATGCTAATGCCTCAACCACAATAGGCAAGTTAGTTATTTCTTTATTTAAAAAATCTGGGATGAGCCAAAGTTCAGCCCAAAGTGCCCTAAAAAGTATAAGAACACCTCACCCTGTTTATGACTTTGACTATAACTTGGTGAGAGGTAAGTATAATCATACATTTATGCTTTCAGACAAAATAGGCATGTCAAAGAATGCAAAAATCACATTACAAACTGAAGGTGTTAATTCTAATAGAATTACTCTTTCTATTATTCGATCTCACGAGGGTGAATCTTTTTTATCTGAAAAAACGATTGATAAGTTTATTAAGTCTGTTAGTAATAAAAAGTATCCACGGCATGGTGTAGACCAACATGCACTTAGTGAATCAACTGTTGTTGATTACCTTTCAACTAAAAGTACAATAGAGACACATTTTTATTTACCGAGTAATAGAATGGATATACTAAAAGATCTGTTCATTCTTATTGAAAAAGAAACACATAAATTCTTGAGATTATCTGAGAGTCAAATTAACATTTAATGACTATTCAATTGGTCCTATAGAACCAAAAAAAAGCCCGACTAAATCGGGCTTTTAATTATTTTAAATTGGCTATTCTTATTCGTGCTTTCGCTCTTTCTCGTTTTCTTCTAAACTTAATTGCAGCAACTGAGTCTATATTATCTTTAAGTCTAGATTCTGCTTTATGCAGAGCTGCTGTCGCTCTTTCATGATCGATTGCTTCAGCAGTTTCAGACGTTTTAGCAAGGATTGTTATTTCCTGGCCCAAAACCTTACACAATCCACCGGCCATACTAAAATGCCTAACCTGTCCATTTGAAAGCTTTGCTGAAAGAACACCAGTTCCAAGCTGAGTAATTAAATGAGTATGACCTTTTAGTACATTAATCACCCCTACTTCAGTTGGAATCGTTAATTCATCACACCCAACAGCTTTAACAATAGCTCCGGCAGGGGTAAATATATTCAAATTAAAGTAACTCATTATTATTCACCTTGAAGTTTTTTAGCTTTTTCCCTAACCATGTTTAAATCACCAACAAGGTAAAATGCTTGCTCAGGAATATCATCACATTCCCCTGCAAGAATTGACTTAAAGCCCTCTATTGTATCTTCAATTTTTACAAACTGTCCCGCTAATCCTGTAAATTGCTCAGCAACAAAGAATGGCTGAGATAGAAATTTTTGAATCTTTCTTGCTCTAGCAACGATTTGTTTATCTTCTTCAGATAACTCATCCATACCTAAGATTGCAATAATATCTTGTAATTCTTTATATTTTTGAAGTACTTGTTGAACAGCTCTTGCTGTATTGTAGTGATCATCCCCAACAACATCTGGACTTAAAATAGTAGAAGAAGATGTTAGAGGATCAACCGCAGGATAAATACCAAGAGATGCAATTGATCTTGAAAGTTCTGTTGTTGCATCTAAATGGGCAAATGTTGTCGCTGGCGCTGGATCGGTATAATCATCCGCTGGAACATATACAGCTTGAATAGAAGTAATAGAGCCATCTTTGGTTGATGTAATTCTTTCTTGTAGTGATCCCATTTCTGTACCAAGTGTTGGCTGATAACCAGCCGCTGAAGGAATACGACCTAAAAGAGCCGAAACCTCTGAACCTGCTTGAGTAAACCTAAAGATATTATCTACAAAGAAAAGAACATCTTGTTTTTCTTCATCTCTAAAATATTCTGCTACTGATAGTCCAGTAAGTGCAACTCTTGCTCTTGCTCCTGGTGGCTCATTCATCTGACCATAAACTAACGCTGTTTTTTCAATAACTTTTGATTCAACCATTTCATCATAGAGATCTCGCCCCTCACGTGTTCTTTCTCCAACACCTGCGAAAACTGACAGACCACCATGTTGTTGAGCAATATTGTTGATAAGCTCCATAATTAAAACGGTTTTACCAACCCCGGCTCCACCAAATAGTCCAATTTTTCCACCCTTAACATATGGTGCAAGTAAATCGATAACTTTTATACCTGTATAGAATGGCTCAAGTTTAGTTGATAGATCTGCAAACTTAGGAGCATCTCTGTGAATTG
>JABJPQ010000231.1 GCA_018663815.1 Halobacteriovoraceae bacterium
TTAATAAAACTAAAAATGGTTACTATCTTCTCATATCTCTAAGCGTTATAATGCTCTTACTGCTCGGGAGTTGGTGGCTCTACTTAGTATTTACCCTTACATATCAATTAGAAGATCTTAACCACCCTCTAATTGAAGGAAATCTGCTTAATATGATTAAATGGGAAGGACTAAGCTTTTTCTTTTTTCTGATTTTTTTGAGCTTCACTTTACTTTATCTTCATATCCAAGACCATCGCAAAACAAAAGCCTTACAAGCTTTTTTCTCGTCTTTAACTCACGAGCTAAAAACTCCCCTAGCCAGCATGAAGCTACAGACTGAAGTCCTGGTGGATCATTTAATGCATTTAGATATCAATAATGAAGAAAAAGATATAATAACTAAATACACCTCTAGGTTTTTAAATGACAATGCAAGGCTAGAAGACCAACTTGACAGCCACTTACAATTATCTCGAGTTGAAAGACATGCTCCTGTAAACCTCACTCCCATCCAATTACACAACTTTCTTAAGACTGAAGTTAAGCGCTTTCCCAGTGATATATTGTTTGATTTTAGCCAACTCTCAGACGAAGTTGTCATTATGGCCGATGAGTTTGCCTTAAAAACAATTATCAGAAATCTCATTGATAACTCCATAAAACACGCAAGAGTCAGCCCATTAAAAATTTCGATCACGAGTAAAATCACCGACAAAGTCGTTATAAGCTACACTGACAACGGAGATTCTTTTACCGGTGAACCAAAAGAGCTAGGACAACTTTTTTATAAGCATAATTCTCCCATGGGTTCAGGAATTGGTATCTACATTATAAAAAAACTTATGCAGCAGATGCAAGGATCTTGCGCAATAAAAGCAAAATCACAAGTAAGTTATCTCTTAGAATTTAGAGGAAAGGATCAATAAAATGCAATGTCACCAAATACTTATTGTCGAGGATGAAGCGAATCTTGGCACAACCTTAAATGAGTATCTCAATGATAAGGGATATAAGTGTCGGCATGTTACAAACTGTGAAAGCGCACGAAATGAATTTAATATTCAGGATTTTCGCCCAACAGTTGTTTTAATGGATATTGGGTTACCTGACGGTGACGGGATCGAACTAGCAAAAGAATTTCGAAAAACACGACAAGACTTTGTTTTAATTTTTTTGTCAGCGCAAAATGATCCGGAAACTAAATACCAAGGTCTTGAGATGGGAGCTGAGGATTATATAACAAAGCCATTTGACTTAAGAGAGTTAATGATAAGACTTGAAAAAGCTCTTTCAAACCACAAACACCTTATCGAATACCAAGAAGAAATCAAGATCTCAAAATTAAAAATTCGCTTTAAAAAATATGAAGTTGTTAGTGCTGACAATACTGTTATTCCTTTAGGCCAAAAGGAATGTGCGATTCTAGAGCTACTCTATCGAAAGAGCTCGCAAGTGGTTAGCCGAGATGAAATAATTGAAAAAATATGGGGTGCAAATGCTTTTCCGTCTAACAGAACTGTTGATAATTATATTGTAAGATTACGCAAATGGATGGAAACGGACGCAACTGAATCTCTTAAAATCAAGTCTGTACGGGGAGTAGGATATCAGCTTATCATAAAGGTTTAAATATCAAGAAAGAATGACTTTGTAAGACCACCATCAATTAATTGCTGAGCGTTCATAGGTACAAGTCCAGTAAACTCAAGTCCGTGGACCCCTTTTTCTCCAATATCTTGGAGAAGAATTTTGTCCCCCTCCATTCCACAAACCTCAGTTACCCTCGAAACAAGTCGGCCAGTATCTCTATCTCTTTCAAGTTGAATGATAAAGTCAATTGCCGTTTGAATTTGATACCTCAAAGCTTGTAAAGGGATATCAAAACCAGATAAATAAATTAAATTTTCAAGTCTAAGAAGCGACTCTCCGGGACTATTCGCGTGCACCGTGCACATACTGCCCTCATGTCCAGTATTCATAACCTGCATCAAATCAAAAGCCTCCGCTCCTCTTATCTCTCCAATGATAATTCGATCAGGCCTCATTCGTAATGAATTTTTTACCAAGGCTCGCATATCCAATGGATTTGAAGTCCGTGAATTTGCGTTAGCAGTTAAAAGCCTTACCGTGTTTTGGCTTTTAAAACTTAGCTCCCTTGTATCTTCAATCGTAACAATTCTCTCCGTGGGAGAAATCTCCTGCAGCATTAAATTTAAAAAAGTCGTTTTACCAACTCCGGTCCCTCCTGAAATCATGACATTGGATTTAGATGAGACAAGTGCTTGCATAAACTTTATCCACTTATCTGAAATATTAAATTTTCCATCTAAAGTATCAAAGCTATTTATTTCCTTAAGATATTTTCTAATGGTAACAGCAGGTCCAGAGGTTGTATAAAGTGAGGAAATAATATTTATTCGACTACCATCAGGTAAAACACCATCTAAGATAGGGTTTTCCTCATTAAATACCACGTGATTTTTATTGGCTATTTCTTGGCAGAATCCTTCTAAGTCTTGAGCATTTATTTGAGCATTTAGCCGTATAAGATCACCATCACGCTCTATGTATATTAGCGTAGGAGAGTTAATAATAATTTCAGAAATTCCAGATTTTAAATTAAGTTCTTCAATTAGTTTCCACACAGAATTCGACATTCTTAAACCTTTTTTTCAATAAAGTATTGGGTATCATCTATGGCATGTCCATATTTTAACAAAGACGAAATAAAAGTATCCAGTTCATCCTCTGCAAGCTCACTCATTATAAGATCAACACTCCCCTTGCTTCTTAAAAGCAGATCTTGTGCTTTTTGATAGCCACAAATTCCGACTAAGCTCCACACGGATATAATCAACCAGTCAGGAGAAAGACTTTTCGAACTCCCCTTTACCAGGATCTCATCAATTTCCGTTGGTATATACAAAAAATCATGGCCATGATTACCATCACCGTCTTCAACAGAAACCTGACATAACTTAATATATAATCCCAACATAAAAACTCTGCTATTTAACTCCGAAAATAAAAAATCAAAACGCCTTTCAATATCCAGGACATCTTGAATTTCATCAATTTCAACATAACTTGGAAATTTCTGATAGCGACTATAATAGATATAGGACTCAGCCAAGCGATCCCTAAATCCTTTCCAACCAAAAGCACTTAAAATCCCACTTAAGCCAACTTTTTTTATATGGCTTTGAAATATTTGACGAACAAGTAGGCTAAGAAACTTATCTGCTTCAACAATCATGGCGATCTCACCAAATGTATGTTTATTATTTTTAAGATCAAGACTACATATCCGAACAATACTCTCAGGTACATTAAGCGTTGGAAATTCTGAAATCATATTTTACCTCGAAGATAATTTTATCTATAATTAATCTTAAAGGAAAGAGGTTCTTATGACTTTGCCATGTTTTAAAGAAATTAATATCAATTCATTCGATGAAGATGTAATCAACACACAACTAGGTTTGCTGAAGTTACAAGAACAACCTCATATAATAGATCTATCCCATATGGATAAACACCAACTCGAAATAATTTCTTTAATAGAAAGCTTTCTTGAAGCAATTGGCCATAATGGTTTTCCTTATCCAGTGTATATTCTCTCTGATTACAAACCCTACCATGGAAATCTAAATGTGATTAAAGACAAAACATTTCTACCACGTTTTTTTAATCAAAAAACCAAGACATTAAAATCTAAAGAGAACCTCACTTTAAATAAGATTTATCTCAAACAAGAAAACTTACGAGGTATTAATAAAGGCGAAATAAGACCTATTCTTGATGATTTCTGGGATTCTCAAAAGATCATTAAAGATCTTCAGTCTGAACAATCTTTTTATACAAAAATACAAAATGGATTAA
>JABJPQ010000611.1 GCA_018663815.1 Halobacteriovoraceae bacterium
AAAGTCCTCACTGTAGTTTTTATAGCTTCTCACTTTTTTTCCAATCGCCCCCTTTGAAATCTTAATTCGCTCCGCTCATCAAGATTTCAAAGGTTTATATTAAAATAAAATCTCAGGTTCCAACTTTCCTAACATAGGGGGATTATGCTCACTAATATTTTTCCAAAAACTAATTTTATCCGTGTAACCAGTCAAACGAATAAAAATTTGTTGCCCAAAAACACTCTCACCATCTTGTCTGGTTAAGTATAAAATATCTTCACAACCATTTGCCTTTAATACAATTGTAGGGTGTAAATCATTCCATCCACCAGCGGAATACATTCCCTCCCTAAAAGGAGCAACACCTTGACTCGGATTTTTTTCATTAAACCAAGGAATTGCTGAAAAACTTGGCATAAAAAACAAACCTTTCTCAAAATAGCTTTTATCTATTATCTTTGAACTATTTAAAGAGTTTCCATCCACAATCCTTTGCAAATTTGATAGTCCTGGCTCAGCAGGAGACGTGCCTAAAACCTCAAACCATGAACCACCCTGAAGAGCTGTAAATTTTTGACTCTTTAGATCATCCGCAAAATATTCGTCTAAATTCATTTTGACAATTTCTAAACTTTCCTCATTTCCCCAATATCCATATTTAAGCTCACTATCATAATCTATAACTAAATCACCTGTATCCTTGGCTTCTTTAGCAGCATAGGCTTCAAGTTCACCTTGATATCTTGCAACTGCATCACCAACCACCAGAGAAGTCGTAGGCAATGAATCTAGCCCGCTTCCAACTTTTTCAAAAATCATTTTATTTGGAAACTGAGGGGCCATAATGACTTTAAATTCTGGAACCCGCACTTTGGAATGCCCATTGGTATTGGTTTTAGTAATTACTCGACTAGCATAATATGCATGGAGGGCATCATTAAATAATTTGTGGCAAACAGGTTTCGTAGCAACAATTTCTTTCCACTGCTTATTTACTGAGACATCACGACACTCATTAATAAAATTCGTGATTTTTCCATTTACTAATTCATCACCATAACCGGCATAAAAATCAGCAATCCTTCCGAATAATAATCCTAAATATTTAAAATCAATAATTCCCGTTCGATAAAAAATATTATTATCCGTAAGAGCATCAAATCCACCAAAGACCTTAATTCCCTCAGCGATTTGTTTTTTATAAAAAGAAAAATTCTGCTTTAATCCAATCGCGATATCTGGATTTATTAACGGTCCGTATTCGCCTAAAATCGAGTAGAACATGGGTACATTTTTTGCAACTTTTAATGCTTGCTTTAATTTAGCTATCAAGCCGCTCTTTTTACCAATTCCCATGATGTCACCAATAAATTGCATAACACCTGCTGCGTTGGCATCCTCTGAATAGGTATATAATAGATGAGGAACGAATGATTTAATTAAAAGGGCCTGTTCAATACTTTTCAAATCCTTCTCGCTCGATAGATTCTCATTTCGAGAAAGCCCATCCAACAAAAACATTGTTATTGATGCCGAACTACCACCGGCCACAGACTGAGGCATTCCTTTATGTTCGACAATTTTTGACAGAGCTGACCAATGGGTTGGAGCAAGCTCGCCGTTTCCTCTTATGGCCGTACAATAATTTCCTGCGTAGGCACTAACTGATAGAGATGTCAAAATAACTGAAGCAACAAAAGATTTTTTAATATTCACCATGATATCCTTTAAAGTATTATTATTTTAAAAACACTACCCTACATAGTTCTACAATGATTAACTTCCAAGACATTTCCCATTACTGTATAAAAATTAGACACCAATAAATCATTGGAATTATGGAAAAGTTTACAATGATAAGTAATATGAGACGAATTTCTTTAAAAAATTAAGCCTGACTTGTGCATCTAAGTCGTTTCAGTTAAAAATATGTATGCTAATAACCCTAACACTTTGTGCAGTTCTCACTTCCATTATATCTGGTGTCATAGGTATGGGCGGAGGAGTACTTCTCTTGGCCATAATGACATTTTTTGTCTCCTATGAGCTTCTTATTCCTATTCATGGAATCGTCCAACTCGTTAGTAACTCTTCGCGAACTTTTTATTTAAGAAAAAA
>JABJPQ010000165.1 GCA_018663815.1 Halobacteriovoraceae bacterium
AAGATTATCTTCAAACTCTTCAAGGTTAACACAAGAATTTAACTTATCTGTAATCAGATTAAGTTCATCAATAATTTCAGCTTTGTTTTCAGATTCTATTTTTTTATAATTTTGAATAGCATGACGTGAATTTTGTTTACGGTTGAGGTAGACAAAATATAATTGGTCTTTAAAAGAAGGTGAAAAATCAATTGGCTCCCATCTGACGGACTTAGATTTCTTTTGATAAAAAATAGGCCCCATAGCCTGGGCACACGCAATATCATAGCCTGAACCAGGAAATGTTTTTGATTGTAATTCAAAAGGACTAATATATGCCCACTGAGCAATATTATAAATAAGTGTTGAACTGCTTCCAAGCCCCCACGATAAAGAAAACTCTAATTTAGTTTCAACATAAACATCAAGTTCATCTCTTAAAAAATGAATATTTTGTAGCCTTGCTTGTCTGAGTATTTTTTGGAGGACCAGTACTTGCTCTTCATCGACATTATCATCGAGGCAATCAAAGTGCCATAGCTCAAAAATTGTCTCAAACCAACACTGTTTATTTTCATCGTAACTTTTCCAAAATAATTTCGGACTATTTGAGAAGCGATACTTAACATGCATCTGCTGACCAAGGAGTGTGGGAAGTGCGATTGAGTTTGCTCCATCAAGAACAAAGTACTCGCCAGCTAATAATAATTTCCCGTGACCATAAAAATATTGTTCGTTCAATTCTCTCTCTCTTGCTCTTAATGTAGTAGTTGAACCTTTTTAATTTCTTCTCTTACGGCTGAAAAGGAAACAACTTTATCTTCAAAAACTATTTTTGCATGTTCAATTTGAGCTGCTGTTGCACTTAGCTGGTTTAAAATATTTAATAGGTGCATCTTCATATGCCCTTTTTGAATGCCGGTTGTTACTAATGACTTTATTGCACCAAAGTTTTGAGCTAAGCCAACAGTTGCGACTATTTTCATTAATTCCTTTGCATCTGGATTATCCAAAATCTCCAAGCTTGCCTTGGCCAAAGGATGTAATTTTGTCAAACCTCCAACCGTACCAAGTGCCAAGGGAATAGATAATTCAAAACGAAAGAGTCCATTCTTAATCGAACAACTAGACAAGCCACGATAATGCCCATCTTTTGCAGCAAAAGCATGGCCACAAGCTTCAATGGCCCTAAAATCATTACCTGTCGCGAGGATTACAGCATCTATACCATTAAAGATTCCCTTATTATGAGTCACTGCTCGATTAACATCAATTTTAGCAATTTTCACAGCACGCTCGAAACGAGCAGCAAAATCTTTTGCACTCATATGGCCTGAAAAATCACCTAGATCTTCAATGGGACACTCAACATATGTTTTAACTAAACACTCTGGAGTGTAGTTAGACAAAATGCACATGATGACTTCAATTTCTTTTTCAACATCAATAAAAGGTGCGTATTGAAAAGCTGATTGTTTTAAGCTTTGCCCTAATCTTTCTAAAACTGAATTGATAAAATTAGCCCCCATAGCATCACAAGTATCAAACTTCACATCTAACTGGTAATAATGATCAAGCATATTCGTTTTATCAATAAGGGTTATATCTCTAATTCCCCCTCCACGATTTTCCATATTTGCGACAAGATCATTTACTGAGCATAAGAGCTCAGATTTATTCACACTAAAAAAGTTAAAAAGTTTTTCTTTTTCACCTTGCCAACTAAAATGAACCTGTCCCTTCTTAGTTGTCGAAATAACCTTTGCATGAAAACCACCACGTTTAAGCCAAAATTTTGCACTCAAAGACGCCGCGGCAACAACAGAGCTTTCCTCAATAACCATTGGTACGGTGTACATCTTGCCATTAATTGAATAATTGGGAGAAATTCCATAAGGAAAATAAAAGTTTGAAATTGTGTTCTCACTGAAATCATCAAAGATTTTTTGTTCTTGTTCATCTTCATGCCAAAAACGTTCAAAACCAAATGAATTATTTTCAGAACTAACAACTTGTGAAGCCAACCAGTTAATTTTTTCTTGTTTATTTAATTTTGAAAAACCATCAATTTTATTCACTCTTCTCTCCTAAAAATGAATTGGCCACAAGTAAGCTTTCTTTAAGTTGCTCCATGTAATCATAAAGAACTTGATACTCACCTTGAGCATATTGTAATAGTGTTGATGCCATTCCAAAAATGCTGCTAAACTTAAGCTGGCTCATGAGCGCATGCCCTTGTAAGCCTGATTGGATCCCCCCCGAAATAATAACTTCTTTACAGCTACAATCACAAAGGTTCAGCTCATTTAGCCACTCAATCATTTGCTGAGCGTCATGTCCAATCATACCAAATTCATTTTTAAGTAAACTTTTACTCGAATTAACACCTGTTAGTCTAGCTTGTTCTAAAATGGTGAAATTTGTTCCACCAAATCCGGCCAATTCAATAGCGGCAAGCGGCATACTCATAAGTGATTTTAAGCTGTTAGGCCCAAAGCCTTGTCCCACTTCTTTAACAATAACCGGGTAATCCATCAGGGGGAGTGCTTGTGTGATAGTTTCAATGGCCGGACGGATATATTTATCTCCTTCTGGCTGAACCCATTCTTGAAGTGGATTTACATGAAAAATAATCCCATCCGCTTTTAAGGACTGAGTTACAGTATTCAAACGAGAGATTTTTTTATCAATAAGCAGCTGCTCTATCTGAGCAATACCAAAGTTGGTATATAAGGGTGCATCCCCCATCAGAGGCTTAATATTAAAGTCATCAAAGCGGGCTTGATCATGTAAAAGATGACGACATGACCCCAGTCCCATTCCGGTGCCAAAATCTTTACAAGCA
>JABJPQ010000509.1 GCA_018663815.1 Halobacteriovoraceae bacterium
ACACAATCAGAGAGCTTATCCAGCACGACCAATCAAGCTCTGAACTACAAGCTGATTTTTTTATTCAAAATATTGAAACCCTACTCACACAAATTCAAAACAAAAGTTTTAGTATTGGAGACGTCCACCATCACGAAAGAATCATCCTACTTGGGGAGCTGCTCAATACTTTACGGCATGAATTATCTAATCCCCTTTTTGGATTACAGCTTACGACTGAGCTTTTAAAACTTGACCCATTAAATGATGATCAAGCTATGTTTGTAGATGAAATTTACAATGCAATCTGTCGTTCACAAAAAATCATTCAAAATTTTTCTCAGATTTACTCTGACAATTCTGAATTTGATGGAGTAAATATCATATACTTACTCCATGAAGTAATTATTTTGACTAAAAGTGAGTCAAAGTCTATCCCCAAAAAAGTCTTTTACAACGACACTCTTGTTGATACAAAAAAGCTTGATATTACGATTAATACAAACAAAACTTGGTTAGCTCAAATATTTTTTAACCTCATAATTAACAGTACTCAAGCACTTAATAGCTCTGGCCAAATAAAGCCTCAAATCTCCATCTCAATTAGCTCCAGTAAAGATGGCCATATAAACTTATTATTTTTAGATAACGGCCCTGGGCTTAATGGAAGCTCGCAAAATCAGATGTTTGACCCTTTTTACACCACAAAAAAAGAAGGTACAGGACTTGGCCTGTCCATATCGAAAAGTCTTGCACACAAACTAAATGGCACCCTTGAGTATATTGCTAGTGACAATGGTGCACAGTTTTTATTAAGATTGCCCTATGAAAATCCTCATTGTTGAAGATGAAATATTAATTCAAAAATCTCTACAGAAACTCCTAGAGAGTAAACAGGTCAACGTTGATGCCACTGCATCTGGCAGGGAAGCAATCAAGCTCATTAACACGAATGATTACGATCGAATTATTTGTGACCTTATGCTGCAAGATATTTCAGGGTTCGATATTATTGAAGAGTCAAAAAATAAATATACTCCCAAAGAGATTAGTCATAAATTTGTTATTATTACGGCTTATTCTTCCCCCCAAGTTCTAGAAAAAGCCTCTCAATATAATTGTATGCTCTTAAACAAACCCTTTGATAATATTCACCAGGCCATTGAGGTATTTATGACAATTGGATCAAATCTTGAGTAAATCTAAAATTGAAAAAATTTCAGTGATCCTTAAACCTTCTAATATTGAAGATATGTCCAACATACTTACGAACCTTATCAGGTGGTTAAAAAGAAGAAACAAAACTATTTACCTGCTAGAAAAGGAAAATAAGCGTTTTCAAAACTCAATATCTACCAGAACTGCAAACTCTATTCAATACGCAACAGAATCTTTCGTATATAATAAAACAGACCTCATCATTTCACTTGGTGGCGATGGCACCCTACTCGGACTTTGCCGCAAAGCAAGCTCAAAGGTTCCCATATTCAGTGTTAACCTAGGCAGACTCGGATTTATCACAGAGTTTGAAAAAAGTGAGTTCTATGAAAAGTTAAATGTTATTTTACTTGGTAGATATCGCGTTTTTAAAAAAAATCTATATTCTATTTCTGTTGAAGGTAATCAGAAAAAAACCGTCAAAAAATACTTTTTTAATGATGCCGTTTTTACAAAAAACGATTTAGCCAGAATGTTTACACTTTCAGTTGAAAGCGAAAACGAAAATATTTTCACTCTAACTGGCGATGGTTTAATTATTAGCTCAACCTACGGCTCTACTGCATACTCACTAGCGGCCGGCGGACCAATTGTACATCCCGACGTTAAAGCACTAATCCTCACACCAATTTGTGCTCATAGCCTTACTCATAGGCCTCTTGTCATTCCTGACTCCCAAGACTTGAGGATTAAAGTTGTTGAAAAAACTAATACAGTTAATGTCTCGATTGATGGTCAAGAATGTATTAGTTTACAACCTAATGATATCGTTCATATTTCCAAATTCCCTCGGCGGGTTGTTTCACTTATAAAAAATGAAGAAAGAACTTACTATCACACATTGAAAGAAAAATTTGTGCATGGTAGGAGAGAAATTTATTAGGAGTTATTTATGCAAGAACATGATTTTCAATTATCTTTAAGTCAGTTAAATATTCAAAACTTTGCAACTTTTAAAGATCAATCAATTAATTTTAATGATCAATTTAATGCCATAATTGGAGAAACAGGCTCGGGTAAAAGTTTAATTCTGGATGCAATCCAATTAATTCTTGGACATAGAGCTACTAAGAAGCTTATTCGAAAGGGGTTTGAATTTGCTATCGTTGAGGCAGTTTTTAGTTGTAATAAAACTAATTTAAAACCTTACTTTAATGATATAGGCTTTCCCTTTGAAGATGAAATCGTTATTAAGCGTGTTCTCTATAAAAATGGAAAAACAAAATCTTTTCTAAATATGCAAAGCTGTTCATTAGGCACACTTATAGATTTTTCTCGTAAATTTATTGATCTAGTCGGACAATTTGAAAATCAAAAGCTCCTTTCAGATGATTACCAAAGACAGTTACTTGATAATTTCTCACAGGCCAAACCCCTTTTAACTAAATATCAATCTTCATATATTAAACTTAATGCTACCCAAAAAGAACTAGCAGATCTTAAACAAATAGAAGCCGATCATTCACAAAAGATGGACTACCTTTCTTTTCAGATCAATGAAATTGAAACCCTCTCCCCAAGTGTAGACCACGAACTCGAACTTCTTGAAAAAAAGAAAGCATTTCAATCAAAAGAGGAAAATAAAAAAACGATAGCAAAAATCAACTCTTACTTTGAGGGCTCATCCACAACAAGAGGACTCAACGAACAATTAGGTGCTGTAGCCAATTTAATATCATCGCCTCTTGTGACGAGTGACGATATATCTTCATTCTTAAATGCAAAAGAAATAATAAACGATTTAAGCTATAAAATTAATTCAAGTTTTAATGATGATTTGGATGAACAAGAACTAGATACAGTCCTTGATGAGTTAGATGAATATCAAAAACTCAAAAGAAAATTTAATGTCTCAACGACTGAGCTTGTGGCTAAATATCATGCTTTTTTAGTTGAGCGTGACCAGATTAGTAATGTCAGTGAGTCAATTGAACTTTTAAAAACAAAAGAGGCAATGCTGCGTGAGGATGCCTTCCAGATTGCACAAAAACTTCACGAATTAAGAGTTAAACAATCTATAAAACTCTCTACTAAATTAACGGCTGAAATTCAAAAGCTAAAAATGAATCGTGCAAAAGTGGTTATAGAAGTTTCAAAACAGGACTTTCTCACTATTAATGGGTTCTCTTCCATTGCTTTTACAGTACAAACAAACCCAGGAGAAAATTTTTATAAAATTA
>JABJPQ010000613.1 GCA_018663815.1 Halobacteriovoraceae bacterium
GCCTCATTAATGCTGTCTTCAAGATTCTTTTCAGCTGTTGCTTGAGCTGTGAAAGCAGCTATAAGCGTTTCCTTTGCACTATCCGCTACGGTGTTAAATGTACTACTGCACTTCGATTTATCCTTTTTCAATTTCTCATCAGAATCTATAGACGCTAAAACGTTATCAAACTTCTCTGTTAGCCATTCGACATCTTCGTCCAAAATAGTACCGCTTTGACCGCTCAATTTAGTAGCTTTAAGTGCGTCTAAACTACTCTTTTTACTTTTTTAAATTCTTCCAAAGATGCACCAAAATTCTTAAGAGGATCCTCTCCATCTTCTAAATCTAACTGACTAGCCACAGTTTGAAGAGCGTTTTTAGTAAATTGAGTTACTAACGTCTAATAAGGCCTTTAATAACACACTCCCCTTATCAAGTTTATTGCCTACGTCAAGTTTTGGTGGGTCTTGCCTCTTACCGCCCCCTCCACCTCCAGTTGAACTTACTAACGGTCGTTTCATTTTTCAAAACAAGCGGCCACATTATCAATATCTCTGTTCGCAACTGCATTCAAAAACAATTCATTAAGGTCGGAATCTAAAACCTCTCCGTTAGGAATAAGTTTTGTTAATCCAACAGCATCTCCTCTGGAAATAAATATGAATTTAACTGCATCCAGTATCTCAGGATCCCCAATAGATGTTAGCCCAAAACCTCCTATCATAAAGTCACTCCTATAGTCTAATTTTAAAAATCACAATATAGGACATATACCCAAAGATACTTATGGTTCAAACATCAAAATAAAAAAACTTGCCCTATCCCTCACAATAAGTTTATAAGAATTAAACCAATCACGTATAACAGGGCGGCATAGTCAACTCCCATCAAAATTTTCACACTTGCTCTATAAAAGTATAGAGAAAAACTGAAAGGTCTCAAAAAAAACACCCCAACCCCACACCTATCACAAAGTCAAAATGACCCACTTATAAAGTTGGTCGTATCAAGTTTAAGGCCGTCCCCTTTAACCTTAAAATTAAATAAAATGGTACACTGGTTTTAATTACATTCTAAAGCCCCGCCCTACTCACACAGACTAAACCGCAAAAAAAAAAAGACCCACCCAATTCCACACTAAAACAGAAAATATCTATGTTTCATTTTTATAATTTTTGGGCATAAATGAGATCGGGGGAACTAACATGACATTGACACAAACACTCGAAAAAAAAAGTGGGTCAAAAAAGATCCATCGAAAGACCTATTTATCAGATCCGCACATATATCCAACCACTCAATACCAAAAATTAAACTGGAAGCCAAAAAAATATAACGATATATTTCTTATGCTCCTCTTTAGAGACTGCATCCACGAGCATAAATATTAGATCCCTATTAGATCAATATCATATAATTTACTTATAATAGACAAAAAAAATAATTAATGTGCAAAAGGCCTACAATGAACACAAAAATATCAACAGCGCAGTTTAAATCTGCAAAACAAAATATGGAATTCGATAAAGCATTAGCTCAATCTCCTTCCACCAATAAAAAAATATTTAGAATCTATACTTGGGAACAGCCTGGTATAACCCTAAGTTATAAACAAACCATTCCAGACGATTTAAAATCAATCGATCATGCAACACGTGTTACGGGTGGTGGATTGGTCTTCCATTCGACTGGAGACATCGTGCTCTCTTTTATTGCGAACAATTCGGAACTAACAAAAGGAAAATTAAAAGAAAAGATGCGCCTACTCACAGAGTGTACTAAAAACGCATTTAACTCATTAAATATTGAGTTAACCCATTCAGAGGATGCCAAGTCAATCAATCGAGAATTTTGCACCGCCTATCCCAACCCATTCGAACTCTATCTACATAACGAAAAAGTTCTTGCCTTAACATTAAGAAAATATAAACATAAATTTATCATCCAAGGCATCGTACATTTAAAGGAAAACTCGACAGATTTCAAATCAATTGAAGCCAATTATGCATCTTATTTTACGAAGGGTCTATCGAGTCTACCCTGTGATAAAACAGCGCTTAAACTCGCTCTAATTAAACAAATTAAATACCATGAAACATAAAA
>JABJPQ010000528.1 GCA_018663815.1 Halobacteriovoraceae bacterium
CACCATAAACACCAACGCCAACGAGCATGACACCCATGGTATAGATTCTTGTTATATCGGAATTTGGAGTTATATCACCGTAACCAACAGTTGTTAGGGTTGTAACAGTCCAGTAAACGGAGATAATATAGTAGGAAAGATCACTTGAAACTGTTCTTGGTGTAAGGAGCATCCATCCACAGGCAATCCAATGAATTGTAACTGTAACAGCGATTGCGATAAGTCCTAGTTTTAGTGGTTTTGGTAGAAAATCAACAATGTTTATAAGAGATCTTAGTTTGACCACTCTAATGAGTCTTATTAGTCTAATGGAATTGAATATTGCAAGGGGGAGATCATGCCCAGCAAAGAAAAAAATGATATCCAATGGCATTGAGGTAATCATATCAATTGGAAACCAAATACTTTTATAATATGGCTTTCTTTTTTCGCCTCCGAACTCTAGTCTTAGGGTGTGAATAACATTTTCAGGAAGCCTTAGTTTATTGGTAAGTCTGAGGTACATATCGATTAAAAAAAGACTACAAAATAATCCATCCCACCATAGGTGATGCTCTTCAATTTTTAAACCTAGCGCAAAGCTTAATGGGGCTTCGTAGCAGGTCCAAAGGATAGCAATACTAAGAAAGAACATCCATATCATGGACTTTCTATTTTCTTTATCTGTAGGGTTGTAGCTATAAAACATTGAAAACATTACCTCTTTAGTTATATCGGTACTAAGGAGGAAAAGTTGAGAATTACTTGAAAATGCTATTAATAGAAAAAATATCCCTTTCTCTGTAGTTAATCTGGGAACACTTGTTGAGTTATCATGTATTTTATTCGCTCTAAGTGCCTAAAATTTAGTCATATAAACATTTCACTTCCGGTTAAATATACTGAGAAAAGTTGTGTTATTTACTATACTGGCTCTAGAGCAAAGCACTTAAACTTAGAAGGAGTTAGTGATTATATGAACAAGGAAATAGAAGAGGATTTATCTAATTTGATAGAGGTAAGCTTTGGTTCAACAATTGTCTCCCCAGATCTTAATCCATGTCATGACTTTGATCCGTTAGAGGATTTACTGCATGAATTTGAGGATGCTGATATTGACATCAAGTTACCGCAGCTGAAAGAGCAAAGTCGAATTTTTAATGAGCACAAAGTTAACTTTAGTGACTCGACACTCGAAATGACGGATAAGATTTTTGAACAAACAAAAGAAATTAAATTAAATCTTAAAAAATTGAAATACTATTTAAATGAGATGAATCTAGATCGCGATTAGTAATGCCAAGGGTATCCCGAAAAATCTTTTTCTCTTTTTTCAACAAATGCATTTCTTCCCTCAATGGCTTCATCGGTTCCGTAGGCAAGTCTGGTGGCTTCCCCCGCGAAAATTTGTTGTCCCACTAAACCATCATCCAGTAAATTAAAGCCAAACTTAAGCATACGCATCGCTGTTGGAGATTTTTGATTCATTACCATGGCCCACTCAAGAGCAACCTTTTCAAGGTCTTGGTGGGGCACAACTTTATTGATCATGCCCATTTGAAAAGCCTCATCTGCTGAATAGTTAAAACCACAGAAAAATATTTCTCTGGCCCTTTTTTGACCACATTGTTTCGCAAGGTAAGCGCTCCCATATCCTGAGTCAAAACTAGCTACATCTGGATCGGTTTGTTTGAAAATACCGTGCTCTTTTGAGGCGATGGTTAAGTCGCATACCACGTGAAGTGAATGTCCTCCGCCAACGGCCCAACCTGGAACTACGGCCATAACAATTTTTGGCATAAATCTAATGAGTCTTTGCACTTCAAGAATATGTAATCTTCCCAGCCTGGCCGGATCTTGTACTTGTGTTGTTTGCTCGGAGTATTTATATCCATCTTTGCCACGAATTCTTTGGTCCCCACCTGAACAAAATGCCCATCCACCATCTTTAGGACTGGGCCCATTACCAGTGATAATTACAACTCCCACATCAGAGCTTTGTCTGGCATGATCAAGTGCTTGATACAGCTCGTCAACAGTTTTTGGCCTGAAAGCATTGCGACATTCAGGGCGGTTAAAAGCAATCCTTACGCAACCTTGCTTGATAGCCCGGTGATAAGTGATATCTTCAAAATGGAAACCCTCTACATTGTTCCAATCTTTTTCAATAAAAATATCAGATACTTTTTCACTCATAAATGCTCCTAGGATGGTTGTTTGCAGACTATTTTTATGAACTGATTTAGTCAAATATAATTTTGTATTTAATTAGAAACATGTAAAAACAATTTGCGAAGCATAAACTAGACTATATTATAGTTGTTAGGAGTTATTTAATGGTTAAGAAGGTTCTTTTTATTACGGCCCAAGTTGAATTACAACAGCTGGCAAATATTTTCTTTAGTAATGCAACAGTAAAAGTCGATTGCATTATTGTCGACTCTATCTCAAAAAGTGTTGCGATTTTAAATTCTGAGCAAGACATCGATGTGATTTTTGTCGGCCATAGTGTGAAAAAGGATTTGGATTTAAAGAATTTATCTCAGGCACTAATTCCTCATATTAATAGAGAGGTTGTAAAGATTTACGGAACAAATCTAGCCTTTAGAAATACCGAATTTGCTATTTATTATAACGAGTTAACTCCAGTCTCTAAAATTCTAATAGATATTCACCAATACTTAGGGCTTCTTAGCTGTTACGATGAAACTTATTTACCCTTTCCGTTAAATTCTTTGTCACTCTTTGATGCTTATCCATTTGACTGCTTTTTTAAAATTTACAAACAAGAAAGAGAAAGTTATGTCCATGTTTTTAGAGAAAAAGATGATGTTGATCTTGTTGATATAAGAAAATATGGTCAAAAAGGTGTTGAGAGTGTCTTCGTCTCGGTAGATGCAATAAACGATAAAATTAAAGTTTTAGAGAATGCTTTAAGGTTAAAGTCATCAAAAAAATTGGGTAATGATATTGAAGCATCTTTTGAATTAACGGCACAATATGCACTTGATATTTTACAAGAGTCAGGTATGAACCTTCCAGCAGAGACACTCGAGAGAAATAGGGAAGGCTTCGCAACGACTAAAAATATTATTAAAAACTCTAAGGATAAAGATGTTTTAATTGAGTTAATGCAAGATTCGAATGATTTTTATTTTAAGCATGTTGGCATGACATCACTTATTTGTTGCTATATTCTTGAAGCCCTTGAGCTGGAAGAAAGTAATATTCAAAAACTATGTGCGGCTGCAAATTTTCAAAATATTTTTTTAAAAGATAAGCCGGAATTGTTAGTATCTGAAGAAAATGAATTAGATTCTTTTGATAAAGAAAATCGTGAAAGGGTAGCGAACCATGCTTTATTAGCTTTTGATCTTTTATCCAAAAATCCTCTGGTGGATTCAGATGTTTTAAAAATTGTACGTGAACACCACGGAGATAAACGAGGAATTTGTTTTGCGGAAACATTTTTGTCATCAAGTAAAATCTCAACAGTTTTTCAAATTGCGAGCTTGTTTAGTCAACAATACTTATTGCAATATGAGCAAAATCAAGAAATTGTTCCCGAAAAAATATTTAGTTTAATCGCTACAAAACTAATGAGTAAAGATCACACAATTATTAGAAATTTAGAGAGTATGATTTCAATTGGAGAATCATAATTGGTAAAAAATTCTTACATAACCTGAGATATTTAGTTCTGAATAGATAATTCTTGAAAAGCATCTAGTGAGTCTAGTATATATTGAGTATCTATTTGTGTTTTATGGGCAATTCTTTTTGCCCATTCGGTATTCGAGTTCAATAATGAATCCGTTATGAGACCATTTGAAGTACTACTAAAAGATTTATAATTATCAAACTCCCAAAGCGTAACTTCCTCCCCAGAATATAGTTTTTTTTCTATTAAAGGAGGACTTAGCATTTGCTGTGAAATATTTGCAGCTTCTAGTAACTCAGAGTTTTTGAGAGGGGATAAATTAAACTTTTGAGTGCTAAACTTACCATTTTTACGTAAATATGTGATATTCAAAACTTCACTTTGGAATTCTATTTTGACTTCTGCTCCAGGAAAGAAACCTTTTTGTGGTTCTTTGCAAAAAGACTTCTCGGTATCTTCAATAAGTATGGGTTTTATCCATGAGTCTCCTAGGTCACATAAATACCTTATGTTTTTATCATCTTTTGCAATTACTGCGATATGAGCATTTTTAGTACCCAAGTTTTCACCAATAGCATAAGTTTCGATATTTGATCGCTTAAATTCATGAATTAGCCAAATTGCTAGATCAAAGCAGTTTCCTGAAGCTCCTGATCTTTTATGATGGTTAATTATCGTTTGAATTGATCTTTGCTGCTGCCGTGGAAAATTTTTTAGATTCCATGCTTTTGTAATTGTTTCCATTGGTAAAAAAGAAAATTTATTCCACGTATCAATGATGTTTTTGGGAGCATTCACAAAAGATTTAAAAGCAATTCACTTACTCGCATCTGAGTACACTGTTTTGACCAATAAAATAATCATAACCAATAAGTAGCTTATAATCATCATCATAAGTTTCAAAAACTGGCTTTTTAATAAAGCCGTGTAAAGCATTACTTTCAAGTTCATAATAGAGTTGTGCAACCGTTTCTATCATCCCATTTTTTAAGCCGTAAATATAAAGAAAGTAATTTCCTTGTCCTTCAGCTATTAAATAGATGTTTTCTGAGTATGTGTAGCTTTGATCACCAATGGTCACTTTTAATGATCCTAGGGCCATGGGGATTTTTTGGTTATAAGTTTCATTGGCATTCGCAGTCGTTGAAATTTTCTCGATTTCTAGATTAACAACAGCGTTGTTGGATTGGCATGTTTTCTCAAAAGCATATGTGTTTAAACTCAAACATACAGTTAGAAATAATGTTGAAAAAAGAAGAATGGGTTTCATGGAGTTTTCCTTTGCTATTTACTAATTATGAGCATGCTTTAGTATTTGTGACATATTGTCTATGTCAGCAGTGGAGAGTGTAAAAATTATAGGAAAGGAGGCACGACTAATCATTTATGATAATTTGGGTGGCAACCAAATGGAGTTATAATGAAAATATTTTTTATGTTGTTTATTGGTATCTTTACTTTGCTGACAAGTACTTTTGCAAGCGAAAGACAATCAGTGAGAATCAATAATGATCATGCATTTTTAAGCGCATC
>JABJPQ010000343.1 GCA_018663815.1 Halobacteriovoraceae bacterium
AAGCATTAGCATCAAAGAGAAGACTTTCTGCTTCACTTTTTGCCTGCTCGACAAACTCCTCACTTTCCATGAGAGCATCATCTACGAGTTTTTTACTTTTGGCATTTGCTATCTTGAGTTGCTGATCACTTTGAGCCTTGGAGGAGTCTCGTAAGTCCTTTGCCTTAGAGCTAGCATCATCAATAATTTGCTTCGCTTTTATATTGCTCTGCCGTGTTAACTCGAAAGTATCTTTTTGTGCATTTTTTTGGACTATTTCAGCCTCTGTAAAGGCATCATCTAAAAGTCTTTTTGCTTCTTTCTGTGCTTCGTCTTTAATCTTTAAGGCAACCACTTTGGATTCAATTTCTAGTTTTTTTATTTCAAGCAATTCAATCTCAGAAAACTGAGTCCCTTCATCCACGTCAACCTTAGAAATAATCGCACTAACACCACTCTCAACTTCAGAAGAATAAATTTCCTCAAAATCCTCACTAAGAGCATTACTTCCGTGATTAGAAGATGTCGGAGGTCGGCTTGATATTGACTCTGCGGCCGTTTGAGTTGAAACATAGGTTATTTTTTTTTCATCATCTTCTTCTTTTGCTAGTTTATCCTTAAAATCCTCTAGTTTGATGACCTTTGTTGCATCATTATCTGCTTCTTCAGTCTGAACAGTTAAACAAATATTCTTATCACCTATTTGAATTTTATCGCTGTTAATAAATTCTTGCCACTCATTTGGAGCAAGCTGTTCATCATTAACAAATGTTCCGTTGGTCGTACCAAGATCTCTTAGAAATTTTTTATCATCTTGATATTTGATTTCTATATGTTTTCGGCTAAGAACATCACTCTTAATCATAATATCTGACGCCTCAGAGCGTCCAACAAAAAAACTTGCTGAAGAGATCATCTCTTCTCTCATTTTATCATCAATATTAATTAAGATCTTAAAGTTCATTAACTTATACTAACCTTTCCTCTGTCAAGATGCTTTTTTAGAATCATCCGTTTGTTTATCTTCGTAGTGATCAGGAATATCCTCTTCACTTGCCTCTTCACTTGCCTCTTCCTCGTTAATCACGTCTTCAGCAGGTTCATCCATATGATGGTGATAGGCAGCTTCCTCTGATTTTTTCACATCAAGACTAGTCGCTCCTTTCGATCTGTTACCTAGTAAGCCTGAGCTTTTATTAATTTGATTTTCAATGGCATCTTCGGCTAAAGCTTCAATTGGATCTCGATGTTCATTAAATCCAGGAATATTTTCAGGCAGGACATTATTATCACAAGTATCCCATAATAATTCCATTGCATTTTCTACTTTATTCACTGACTTCATAAACACTTTTTCAGGGTCAAATAATGTATTTGCAAAAGTCATTAGTACTGAAACAATAATTCCAATGATTGATGTACTCATTGAGAAAGCGATACTATTAAGGAAGTTATCCATAATAACTTTTGCTCCTTCAACATCTTCTAGCTTCATATTCCCAAGCTCAGGCAAAGCACCCATTATCCCTAAGAATGTTCCAAAGATACCACCAATAATAAACATCCCTGGCAAAATATTAAGTACATCATGTGTTGCTTGTACAGGTATAATTCCCATCATTTTTTTGAAGCAGACGTTATTATCAAAAATATTTTTGGTTAACTCTACAAACCTTGGCCTTTGCTTGTCATAACGTAAATGCTTTGTTTGTCTTAACGACTCTTTAACAAGTCTAGCACAGCCTTCCTGTACCAAAAAAACTCTGTCTGTCATGTCCATTACGTAGTCAGGGTTTCTTCTTTTCATATATGCCCTAACAACAAAAAGTTCATAATACGTTTTTTCTAATAAAAGCTTCATAGAGACATAAAACGATGCGTCCTTAACAGTAGGATCTTTCTCATCTAAATAAACATGTACCCGCTTATGAAATTCCTTCGAAAACCAAAACTCTCTGGTTACAGTGTAGTGAACCAATACCCTCAATACTATTGCGATACTAAAAACGAATAACATCACTGGTAATAAAAAAATGGCCATTTCTTCAGTTAAAAAATCAATTAAACTTTTAATAAATTCTTGCGAAAACATCTTTTATCTCCATTTTTTATTTTTGATCTAGTTCAAACTTAATTATGACTCGTTGATCTTTTTTACAATCATACATTTTACAAAACTCTTTTTTACTCATCTCTCTTGAAGGTGCTCTTCCTCTTGAATTTCCACTGAAGTAACTACGACCTGAAACCTTCAATAATGGCGTAATTTGTCTTTGCCTCGAGTATTTTAATTTGTTGGTATCAATAATATGCTTAAATACTGACTTTGCTCTTTCAATTGAAAGGCTAGTATTGTATTCAATTGCTTTTTTATCCTTTGGATCTAGACTATTAGGATTAACATACTTTCCTCTATATGTTGGTGACGAAAACCCAATAATATCGACAGACTTTATTTTACTTGCCACTTTTGGATCCTTAAAAATTGATTCTGCATAAATTGGCATAAATTTATTAAGTATCTTTTTCATATCTTTTTTAAGGTATGATTTACCATTATCAAAGTGACTGTCACCAAAGGCAAGCACGACTTCTCCTGTGCCTGCATCAACAGAAGCCTTGATTCCGGCTTTTTTAAAGTTTTTAGTAATTTGTTTTGCCAGTTTTTTCTTAGCATTTATAATTTCTTGTGCTTTTTTCAAATCTTTTGAAAGCTTAGTTTTATCTTTAGCAAGCTGAGTTCTTTCTTTATTAAGTTTTTTTGTAACCTTTTTTAAGGCTTTTTTATCACTATCCAGTTTAACATTCACCGACTCGAGCTTTGAGTTTATTTGTTTCAATTCCTTTTTTTGTGACTTAAGTAAATTCTTCTGATTTTGTAAGTTTTTCTTTTGCTGTTCAAGCTTAGATCGTTGTGACTCGAGCCCTGAAATTTGTCCTTGAAATTTAACTCTATTTGATTCAAGTTGGGCTTTAGTTTGTTTAACTTCCTTTTGAACTTCAACAAGCTCAGCATCAAGTGCTAATTTTTGAGATTGAACTGTATTTAACTCTTTATCAAGGATTTCTTTTTGCCTTTTTTGTTTATTTATTGTTGTATTCGCTTTTGATAATAAGTTATTTGCTGATTTTACTTTTTTATTCACTTTATATAGTCTTGATTTTATATTCTTATTCTTTTTATCCAGCATCGCAATTTCATTTTTAGATTTTCTCTTAAGCTTTGCCATCTTTTTAAGATAATTTTTCTTGGATATTTTTCTTCTTTTCTTTTCCTTCTGTAGTGCTTTTACTTGTTGTTTTAAGTTTTTATTAATTGATGTGATTTTTCTTTTATTGACACGAATCTGTCCTTTCTTCTTCTTAATATCTTTGTTAAGACTCGATATTTCTCGTTGCTTCTTCTTTAAGATTAATTGTTTTTTCTTTATGACATCATTTTTGCGAGCAATAATGAGTTTCTTGCGAGTCACTTCCTGATCTAAACTTTCAATTTCACTGGCCTTAACCTCTATCTCCTGATCTCGTTCCAAGATTGTGTCATCTTTTAAATTTATTGTGTCAACTTGATCAGCAATAGTTTCATTCGCTGAAGCAATTGTACGATCTCTTCTCTTAATTCTTTTCTTAGAAAGAACATTTGAATTGATTATATTTCGAATTATTTGTTGGTACTTATTTAGTGCTAACTCTTTTTTCTCATTTTCAAGCGCTTTTTTTCTTAGCGTAGAAGCTTCTTCCCTATTGTCATCTTGTAACAAAGTAAGCTTATCCATAAGTTGTTCATAAACTTTTTGTTCTTTTTGAGTTGCTGATTTTTCAAGATAATCTTCTTTTAAATTATTATAAGCTTTAATTTGGTTTTCCAAGTCTTGTGCTTTCTCAGCCAGTGCTTGATTTTGAATTTGTTGTTGTAGAGTGTGTGTTCCAGTTCTAAATGAGGCCACAACATAGAGTAATAAAAACACAACTGACAAAACCATAAATAGATCTGAGTAACTAGTCCACTGCTCTCCAGACTCATGTTTTTTCTTCAGTTTATCGTAATCAAAGC
>JABJPQ010000196.1 GCA_018663815.1 Halobacteriovoraceae bacterium
AAAGAGAACCTTGAAATTAATTTTAAGGCTTGCTCCAGTGAAGAAATTTCTTTTGATGAAAACAGCTTTGATATAATCACTGCAAATCAATGTTTTCTATATTTTGATATTGAGAAGATGATTCCAATTTTCAATAAAATCCTTGCACCAAATGGATTGCTCGTAATCTCTCATTTTTCATGGATGCCTTTTTTAGATAATGTTGCCAAAGCTACAGAAGATTTGATTTTAAAGCACAATCCTAACTGGACCGGTCATAGTTACATAGGTGATGTTAAGCCAACTTATCAGGGCCTAGGAAGTGATTTCAAATATAAATCATTTTTATATTATGATGAAGGTATTCCTTTTACAAAAGAGAGTTGGAGAGGAAGGATTCGTGCTTGTAGAGGTATTGGTGCGGCTTTAAGTTCCGAAGCTGTGGAAAAATTTGATAAAGAACATGCTGCCTTATTAGACTTCATAACCACCAATGAGTTTAATATTACTCACAGAATTGATGCTCATTTATTAACTCGAGTTAACCTTGGGTGTAATTGATTTATTTTCTTATTCACCGAACCTTCCTCCTTCAGAATTCTAGATTTAATCTTAATGAAATTAGAGAGTTATTAGCATTTTAGATACTAACACGTGGCAATTATTGATTCTGCCACTAAGTGCCGGAAACGGGCAGAATTTTATTGATATATTTACACAATCTGGTAATATGTTAACATGATTAAGTCTATCAATGGAAAGATAACTAAAGATATTGTAAATAAAGGAAGCTCAAAAAGGCTTCCAGAGAAGTTAAATAAAAGGGCCATATTACTTTTACAGGCCTTGAGTGACGTATCATCTTTTGATGATTTAAAGAAAATTTGTGAACCCCCATCTCTCAAGGTTCATAAACTTAAAGGTAATATGAGAGAGTTTTGGTCAATAACGATAGAAAAACCTTGGTGTATTATTTTTAAGTATAGCAAAGGTGAGTTTCTAGAAGTTGAAATAGGAGATTATCATGATTGATTTAAAAGTAAGATATTCTGCAGGAGAGTTTTTAAAGATAATGGTTCTTGAAGAGCGTGGACTTACTCAAAAATGGTTGGCTGAGGAAGTAGGATGTGCGGAAAGAAAAATATCTGAGATTTGTAATAATAAAAGAGGCATATCTGCTGACTTTGCTCTTCAATTAGAAAAGGTTTTTGGTATCAGCGCTGAGATGTGGGTAACAATGCAGGCTAAGTGGGAACTTTATAATGCTCGTCAAAAAGCAGCTTAAATCATAGTTGCAGCTCCAGAACCCTAAGAGTTTTTATAGTATTAAGAATGGATGAAAAAACTTGAATATGAAGTTGGATGACAATGAACAAGGGAGTTGATTCGCAAGGCTTTATTATAAACCCTTGCGATAAAAAGAATATTCAAGATATTTATGCAAAGCTTGTAAAAGAAAGCTGTCGAGAGATAATCCGCAAGTTTCCAGAGAAAATCCATAGTCTGTATATTTATGGAAGTGTGGGACGAGGCGAAGCAGTTGAAGAAAAATCAGACTTAGACATGGTAGTTCTGTTTCATCAAGGGCCATCGACTCTAAAGAAGAATGATCTTAAAGATCTATCAAAATTACTTATTGATAAACATCCTATTGTCCCTAAAGTCGATTTTGATATCGGCTCCGTTGAGGAAGTGATGGCAGAAGGTCAGAAACTATTTTGGCAATTTTTCTTAAAGCATTGTTGCTCTTGTATATACGGAACAGATATTACTCTGAATTTTTCAAGAGTTAAGCCAACTAAAGAACTTTCTGAAAGACTAAACCATGGATTCGAATCAAAAATTGATAGTATCTTAGAGCATACAACTCCTGACAATATCGCCGAACAGGGTAAAGCTTTAGGCAAACAGATTTTACGTTCTGCTTATTTGTTAACAATTGAGCAAAATCAAAGTTATTATAATGACATACCTAGTTGTGTGACGGCTCTGTTGAAGTGTCACCCTTCATTGAAAAATGAAATTGATATCGCATTAGATTTAATTGAGAACAAAAATACTTCGATGATCAAAATAAATAAATTAGTTAAAACTCTTGGAAGATGGGTTATTGAAAATACTAGTTATTGATTCATAAAACGCTCTAAAAAACTAGTTAGAAATAAAAAAGCCTTTCCGAAGAAAGGCTTTATTATAAACTTGGTACTCCCAAGGGGATTCGAACCCCTGTTACCGCCGTGAAAAGGCGATGTCCTGACCGGGCTAGACGATGGGAGCATATTTGTAATTTCACTTACAACACGTTTCCGGCTTAGAAAATTGGTGATCTCGCTGTGACTCGAACACAGGACCCTCTCCTTAAAAGGGAGATGCTCTAACCAACTGAGCTACGAGACCGATTTCCTAAAAACGTGATCCTTAATTTAAGTGTTCGATGAAAATCTGTCAATAGGTATTTTAAAAAAAGAATAGAAAACTTAAAGTAATATTTTCATGGGCATCAGTTTGAGCTCCGGTTTTGTTTGTGAAGCTTGTCAAAACTAGAGATTTTATTTAGGTTAGCGATGAAACTATTTGCACTATTAATTTAGAGGCTTATTCTTATGGATAAAACAGTTGCTTTTCACACCTTGGGGTGTCGATTAAACATGTCTGAAACAGGCTCTATTGCTCAAGGGTTTGTTAATCGAGGCTATAAAGTTGTTGAGTTTGGAGTTCCTGCAGAAGTAACTTTTATTAATACCTGTACCGTTACTGATGGCGCCGACTCCACATGCCGAAATTTGATCCGTAAGGCCCAAAAGAATAGTCCTGCAGGGAAAGTAGTGGTTGCAGGTTGCTACGCTCAAATGGAAGCTGAGGCGATCAAAAAAATGCAAGGAGTTGATCTGATCCTTGGGACAAACGAAAAGTTCAAAGTTTTTGATTATTTGGACGAAGATGAAGCCAACCAAATAAATATTGATAAGAGTAATGAATTTTGGGGTGCAGCCACTACGACAGTAGATTCTCATACGAGAGCGTTTTTGAAGATTCAGGATGGCTGTAATTATATCTGTTCTTTTTGTATTATTCCTTTTGCGAGAGGGCGATCCAGGGCGATTTCTGTGCAAGAAGCTATTATCCAAACAAAAAAATTAGTTAGTGAGGGTTTTAAAGAAATAATTTTGACCGGTGTTAATATTGGAGAGTATGAAAGTGCTTCCGGGGAAAAGCTTGTTGAGCTAGTCAAAGGGGTTGTTGAAGTTCAGGGTCTGAAAAGACTAAGACTTTCCTCGGTAGAACCTAATACGATCACTCGAGAACTGCTTGAAGTCTTAAAAGCCTCCGGTAAATATCAAGATCATTTTCATATCCCGTTACAGTCTGGCAATGATGAAATATTAAAAAGCATGCGTCGAAAATATGATGTTGCTTTTTATAAAAAAACGATTGAACTTATAAAATCATACTTTCCTGATGCTTCGATTGGAGCCGATACAATTGTTGGCTACCCTGGGGAGACCGATAAGCAGTTTCAAGAAACGTTTGATTTATTAAGTGATCTTCCCATTACTCATTTTCATGTCTTTCCTTATTCAAAAAGAAAAAATACCACGGCTGTCAAAATGGAAAATCATATTCAAAATGATGTGAAAAAACAGCGAGTAAAAACCTTAATTAATTTGGGTGAAGAAAAGCTGGCTAGCTTTGCCAAAAAAATGATTGGATCGGAATCACTAGTTTTATTTGAACGGGAGAAAGATGGGTATTTCCATGGTTATACATCTCATTATTTAAAAGTGCGTCTTCGATCTGATTCAAATTTAAAAAATGAAATTTTATCATTGAAACTTTCGGCCATTGAAGGTACCAACCTTACGGGAACACCTCAAGCAAAGTAACTTTCTTATCTTCGTTTAAACAAAATAACTTCTACGAATATGGATCTGATCTCTTTCTGGTCCATAAGCTAAAATACCCACAGGAATACTTAATGCATCTTCAATTAATTTGATATACTCACTAAGCTCACTGGCATATTCACCATCCTTAGAAAAATCATCTGTAAATGGAGTTAGATCTTTATATAGAGGAGTTGCCGATGAAAGATCTAAACCTGGATAAGCACAATCATGTTCCTTTCCATCTACTTCATAAGCGTAACAAACCTTTAGTTCATCTAGACCAGATAATACATCAAGCTTGGTAAGCGCAATTGATGTCATTGAACTTGCTTTAACTGAGTATTTTAAGCTAGGAAGGTCTAGCCAACCACAACGTCTTTTTCGCCCAGTGGTTGCTCCAAATTCATGGCCAATTTTTTGTATGCGATCACCTATTTCTTCTGTTATTTCTGTTGGCATTGGCCCCTCTCCAACCCGAGTTGTATAGGCTTTTACAATTCCAAGCTTTTCAGTAACGACACCATTTGTAACCCCTGCCCCTGTATAAATACCAGCAGCTCCAGTTGAGCTAGAAGTGACATAGGGATATGATCCGTAGTCTATATCAAGTAACACACCTTGCGCGCCTTCAAAAAGTATTTTTTTCCCTTGAGAAGTTGCTTGGTCAATAAGACTGAAAGTATCTGTAACAAATGGAAAAAGTTTTTGTCCGTAATCATAAAGTCTTTGAGCCTCTGCTTGGACTGAAGGAAAACCAACTTGGTAAAGGTTTTCAAAAAGATAAGCTTTTTCTTCTAGAGCAACTTCTAGTTTTGCAACAAGAGCTTCTTGGTTAAAGAGATCCTTTATTTTAATGGCCCTTCGGCCAACTTTATCTTCGTAAGCAGGTCCAATTCCCTTGCCGGTAGTTCCAATTTTTGTTTTACCTTTATCTTCACGGATTGAATCGAGAATTTTATGATAACGAGTTATAACAGTTGCATTTAAAGAGATTTTAAGATTTTCAGGAGTCACTTTTATATGCTCATTAACCATTTCCATTTCTTGCATAAAAGCTTCTGGTTCAAAAACGACACCATGAGCGATAACTGAGACTGCCTTAGGATGTAAAATTCCAGAAGGTATTTGATGAAGAACGATTTTTTTATCTTTAACGATAATCGTGTGTCCAGCATTATTGCCGCCTTGAAAACGCACAACGTAGTCAGCATGCTGTCCTAATAGGTCAGTAATTTTTCCTTTTCCTTCATCTCCCCATTGGGCCCCAAT
>JABJPQ010000616.1 GCA_018663815.1 Halobacteriovoraceae bacterium
CCGGCGGCAATTTTGTTTATGGTTTTGGAGTCTAGAATTTGGATCATAATCTATAGATATACAGTTATTTCAATATTTTAAGTAATTGTTTAAAACGTGTAAGTTGTTTAAAAAATTAATTAAGAAAATAACAGCCTTTGCTAATATTTACGTACATTTATGCAATTGTTTTATTTACTTAACAAAATCGTACTTTATTAAGGCATGTCCTATCAATACTTCCCATTTACAATGAAGTCTGGAATGCCTATACTTTTGGTATGAAAATACATGAATATCAGGCGAAAGAACTGTTAAAAAAATTTAATATCCCTGTTCAAGACGGGGTAACTATCGAATCAATTGAGGAGTCAGACAACGCTATTAATCAAATAAAAACTAAATTCGGAGTGAATCAGTTTGTTGTAAAAGCACAAATTCACGCTGGAGGACGGGGTCTAGGCGGAGGCGTTAAGTTTAGTCCTAGCGAAGCATCAGCTAAAGAAAATATTCAAAAAATATTAGGAATGACACTTAAAACTCACCAAACTGCTCCAGAAGGACAATTGGTAAGAAAAGTAATGGTAACTGAAGCCATTGATATTGATAAAGAATTTTACGTTGCAATCACTCTTGATAGAGCTCTTGGTCAAGATGTAATTATGGTTTCCACTGAAGGTGGAATGGAAATTGAAGAAGTAGCTGCAAAAAGTCCTGAAAAAATTATCAGAGAACTTGTTGCTCCCGGATATGGACTTAAGACGTTTCAAGCAAAACGGTTAGTTAAAGCATTGGGTTTAACTGGCGATTTGGCAAAACAAGGCGTTAAATTTTTAGCAAACTTATACAGATGTTATGAAGCTTTGGATGCAAGTATTGTTGAAGTTAATCCTTTGGTTGTTACAGAGCAAGGTAAATTGGTTGCGTTGGATGCGAAATTTAATTTTGACGATAATGCAATGTACAGACAAAAAGAAGTTCTTGAATTTCGTGATGTTGATGAAGAAGATCCTACGGAAGTAGAAGCGGGTAAATATAATTTAAATTATATCAAGCTTGAAGGTAACGTTGGATGTATGGTTAATGGTGCTGGTTTAGCAATGGCTACGATGGACATTATTAAACAACAAGGCGGAGAGCCTGCTAACTTTTTAGACGTTGGCGGAGGAGCCAATGTTGAAACGGTTAAAAACGGATTTAAAATAATTTTATCTGATAAAAATGTTAAAGCAGTATTGATTAATATTTTTGGTGGAATTGTTCGTTGTGACCGTGTTGCAAATGGAATTATCGAAGCGTTGTCAGAATTGAAATTGGATGTTCCCGTTGTTGTTAGACTTCAAGGAACAAATGCTGATATTGCAAAAGAATTATTAGAAAAAGCTAGTGTGGATATTATTTCGGTGTCTTCTTTAGCAGAAGCTGCTGAACAAGTCGTTGCAGCGGCAACAGCTTAGAGGAGTTTAGATATGTCTATTTTAGTAAATAAAGATTCACGAATTATTGTACAAGGTATTACTGGAACAGAAGGTTCTTTCCATGCTGGTCAATGTTTAGAATATGGTGGAAATGTTGTTGGTGGAGTTACTCCTGGTAAAGGCGGACAACAAGCACTTGACGGTAAAGTACCTGTTTTTGACAGTTGTAAAGAAGCAAGAGAGCAAGTTAAAGCAAATGTATCTTTAATTTTTGTTCCACCTCCGTTTGCAGCAGAAGCTATTATTGAAGCAGCTGCAGCTGGGATTGAATTGATTGTATGTATTACTGAAGGAATTCCAGTAAAAGATATGGTTGAAGTTTATGGATTTTTGAAAACGACTGATTCTCGATTGATTGGGCCTAACTGTCCTGGTTTACTAACTCCTGATGAAGCAAAAGTAGGTATTATGCCTGGTTTTATTGCTAAAAAAGGACGAGTTGGCGTTATATCTAAATCCGGAACATTAACGTACGAAGCTGTTCATCAACTATGTGCTGAAGGTTTAGGACAATCTACATGTGTAGGTATTGGTGGAGATCCAATTATTGGAACGCAAATGATAGATCTTTTAGATTTATTTGAAGCTGATACAGAAACAGATGCAATCGTTATGATTGGTGAGATTGGTGGATCAATGGAAATTGATGCTGCTAATCACATTAAAAATAATATTAAGAAGCCTGTTATTGGATTTATTGC
>JABJPQ010000680.1 GCA_018663815.1 Halobacteriovoraceae bacterium
CCTTTATGTAGAAGCCACTCAAAGGCTTTATTTTATCAATAAAGCTTCTCGAACAGTTGTAGGCGAGCTTAATAGAAATGATATTTCTATTGAAGAAAGAATCGAGATTGCAGAACAGGGAATGTCTGTTGTTGCTCAAGACGCATTTGAAAACGGGGAGATCTCTAAAGAAATTGCTGATATATCTAAGGCTTGTATAGAGTCGATTAATAATGTTGTAAATGAGGTTCCTGATGTTAGAAAGTTATTAGGAATGTTACTTGAAAATCAATCTGGTTACTGTTACAAACACTCTATTATAACAACTTTCTTAGCGAATCAAATTATTGGAAAAATTTCTTGGGGTTCAGCTGAGCAACAAGAAAAAGTAGCATTTTCTCTTTTCTTTCATGATATCTATTTAATCGAAATTTATAAAAAATATCCTGAAGCAACTTCAGAAGAAGATCTCCTTTTTATTGAGGGAATGTTAGAGAGTGAAAAACAAACAATTATTGACCATGCAAAAATGGCCGGTGATTTAGTAAAGTCCTTTCCTCGTTGCCCAATGGGAGCAGATACCATAATTACTCAGCATCATGGTATGACGAGTGGGCAAGGTTTCGCCATAAACTATAAAGATGATATATCACCTCTAGCAAAAATAATGATTATCGCTGAAGATATTGCTGTAAGCTTACTGTCACAAACTGAAACTCGTGGTAAAATTACTATCGACAAAGAAAAAGTTTGTGGTAAGTTAAACGAAAAATACCGTAATCATACATACAAAAAAGTTATTAAAGCCTTTCAAGAAGCTAAGATTTAATTTTTAAGAGAGTCCTTAATATTTTTAGCACTTCTTTAAAACGACCAGTATTGTAGTTCCTGCTCATGGTCTTAATCACTTTTTGAATCTTTGTACTTGTTACTACTTCACCATCAACTTCAGCTGCAATATACTGGGCAGAGTTAAAAACACCACATATTTGTGTTAGCTTTGAACTTTGGGGCTTGTTAGGAAAACCTTTTCGGTTTGGAAGTTCATGGTGGCTTGCGAGAATATAATCGATATCTGAATAGCTCGTAAATTGTTTGGCATAGTTCGCCGCAGCGACGGGATGATATAAAAAGGCTTTTAGCTCATACTCTTTAAATTGTTTTAAATAAGGATCGTCTTCTGAGTGGACCTTATACATATTATCATCGGGAAGAGCTACATCTTGTAAAAAGGAACAAACACATAATTTTTTTTGAGTTGTTTCACTTTCCCAACCTAATTTTTTAGAAATAAATAGGGAAAGGTAAGCTGTGAGAATACTCTTACTGACAACACCCGAGTATAAAATTGGATATTCTCCTAATATTTCTTGTATTGATTCTTTATTAAGGCTAACTTCAATTAATGAATCTGCTGTTGCATTTGTTAGTGTTAAGACTGTAGGAGAAATGCCAAGAGCTGCAATGTATTGGTGTAGAATTGTTAGTGATCGTAGCTGTAACAGATAGATCTCATCATCTTTTGAATCAATTTGTCTTAATGACTTAAGACATTTTATTGATTCACTTTCGAGATATTTTAATTGATCGTCTTTTTTTATGTGAAGAGACTTTACGTTTTTTTTGGCATAACTAGCTAGTGTTGAATGTGAATATTTTTTATTAGCGCTTATCAATTTAATATAAGTTTTTTGAGTTAGGGCTAGAAAAATATCATAGGGAAAAGTTTGATAAAGGTAAAATGATTTTATCTTCATTGGAATGTAGTCTTCAGGATCCACATCCTCTAGTGTTTGCTCAAACTCTTCATCTTTTGCCCATCTTATGGCATTATTAATCCTGGCCTTAAAGTCTTCTAAAAATCCCTCTCTATCAAAAGGCTTCAATAATTTTTCATTAAATTCATTAGACTCAAAAAGAGCTTGCGAGATTCGATCTGTGATGACTTGTTCATGGCCATAAAAAACAATTGGTCGAGAGCCTGCAAAGTCAACAAGGTCAAAACCTAGTTTTGAAGGCTCGATATTTTTTATTTGGCTATCAAGAATAAAAAAGGCAAAGGGACCATCAATAGCTATGGCATCCATAGCTTCTTTTTTATTTGAAGCACAGACTAATTGTATTTCTGAAATATAGGCATTAAATAAGCTCCTAAAGTGCTCCCAGTCGGCTTCGTTGTCTGATAGAATAAGTGCTTTCATTTAAAACTCTTTATACTTTTAATTTTTTAGTTTTCATCTAGTGAACTAATCGGTATTTTTTTAAAAGAAGATAATTTTTTATTAACACCTGATCAAAAAGGTTTTTTTGTGCTGTTGAAAAAATACAAAGAGGAGCTGTTAAGCTCTATTCCAGTTGTTTCGAGTATGGATGTAGATATTGTAGACGTTGGACCAACCAGTATTGTTTTAACTGCTCCGCTTAATACAAATATTAATTACGAAGGAACAGCTTTTGGTGGCAGTTTGAATACTCTATGTATTCTTTCCTCCTACTTACTTGTTCATCATATTTTAAAGCAAGCAGGAATCGGTTTTAATTCATTGGTTATTCAAAATAGCGAAGTTGAGTACTTAAAGCCTGTTGATGGTGATTTTTCAGCTCAAGCTTCCTTGAGTGTAAGTGATGAAAAGTTATTTTATAAGCTTATGAATAAAAAAGGGATCGGTAGAGTCACTATTATATCAGAAATTAAAACCAATCAGGCTGACGATGTGCGAGTGAGGTTTAAGGGGCGTTTTGTTGCAACGAAATAATTTGAAAATTTTTGTATCTTTTTTAGTAGGAATCATTTTGATGGTTATTTTACTGTACCTGGTTTTTGGGCAAAAAAAAGAGTCATTTTCTAGTTCTCAAAAGTATGGTGGCATTAGCTGGCCCCAAGGAAGCTATTACCGCTTTGATAGAGAGGGTGATATTATTATCGAAATTGCTCAGTCGCTAAAAGTTTTAGGTGGAAAGTGGCCAAGTGGATCGACATTTTTCTTTGATGGAAATAACTTAATCAAAATTTTGCCAAGTAGCTCATTTCTCTTTGCAGACTTTGAATTTAAAAGTGTAATGGAAATTACTCAGGAAGAATTTCAACCAAATTTATTGCACTCTATGAAACTGACTTACCCTGTTGTTATAGATGGACTTGATTTAAAGCCAAATTGTATGATTTCCTTTAAAAATTTAGTTTTGTATTCAGCGACTTGTGACGACTTTGGAACAGTTTATTTTAAAAGATTTGTCGAGTTACCAGAGGTACCTAATTAATTTTCATTATCGGGCACGTAGTGAATTGAAATAGAAAACTTATAGGGTGAATGCTGGCAATCGTCTTTATCATTATCACCAGTCGTTATAAAACCGAAATTTAGAAATACTTCTTCTTGTGTACGTGTTCCAAGATACTTACTAACTCCAAGCTTCATAATTTCTTTTGCTGGAATATCAAGCTTTAACTGACCGATAGTTTGAGTCGCTGGAATATGACATTTTTTGTGATAATCAACCGAATCAGAACTAAGTCCTAGGCAGTATTTTTTACTAACACCATGGTTATAATATAAATTATAGAGAGAATTTTCCCCATGCCATTTAAACTTAATAAGTCCATCATCACTGATCTTGAGACCATTATGCTTATATTTTTTATTGGATTTAACGGAGTAATTTTGACTAGCAATGATAATATACTCATTAAGCGTCAAAAACATTTCGTCATCATAGCTCATGCTCTGCAGTGGGAAATTAAAATCGATATTACAAATGGTAACATTTTTTGGAAGGGGGACCTCAAACAACTGTTTCGAGATAGCCCTAATCTTATAGTTTTCAGGGGGTCCATTGCGAAGATCGTTCAATTGATTTGCAAAACGACCTGTATCATTAAAAATACATGTTCCTCCTTTTGAAAATGATATGGGCTCCTCCATCACTTTTATTTTTTTTTCTTGTTTTGCTATTTTACATATATCCTGAGTGACCTTTATATTTAAAGGTTGTTTTGTCTCAACGGTTTTTTCAGGTTGTTTCGTTGGGGGTTCTATTGAAGCTTCAGGCATATCTTTTTTTGGCTCAATTTTTACCCATTGTGTTTCGTTATTCTTAACACTGCAAGAAGTGAGAACAAATATTATTATTGGAAATAAAGTCTTCATTTTATCTCAATGGTTAGATGTTGAAACTATATCTCTTTCGGTAATTATTGCCTAAATATTGATTCTTTATTGCGAGGGGGAAAAAAATTACAAATGAAATTATGGTTGCGTAATTGAAATAACCAGAGATAATCATTTTATGGATGAATCAAATAAATTATTAAAACTACTAGAAACTGAAAACGAAAGAATTAAAGCTGGGTTAGTGACAATTCAAAGTGATTTATCACAATCAGTGAAATACAATTCTGAGACAGAAGACCTATACAAGGATGTCTTTGAACACTTTCGAGTCCTTGTTGAAGGAACCGAAAAAATCATTAAAAATAGTGCAACTTTAAAGAATAATTTGCAAGAAACTGTTGAGAGCGCTAACGAAATGATTCAAAACGTTCATGATGTGACTAGTTTTTTAAAAGGAATTCAAAGTGTTGCTAGTCAAACAAATCTTTTGGCATTGAATGCAACAATTGAAGCGGCTAGGGCTGGAGAAGCAGGTAAGGGCTTTGCTGTCGTCGCCAATGAAGTTAAGGAGCTTTCTAAAGAAACATCATCTTTAGTTGTTGATGTTGAACTTGTTCTTAAGAAAATTGCGGAAAGCTCTCAGGGAGTTGAAGCGACGATGAGTAAAGCACTTGAGCAAAGTAGTCAGAATAATCTAGTTATTAATGAGTTCAATCAAAATGTTATTCAAACCAGAAGAAATAATAATATTGCAATTGAGAATGTGAGAAAAAACAGTGATAGAGTCTTTATAACACTGGCTAAACTTGACCATGTTATTTGGAAAATTAATACCTACTTATCAATTTTAAAAAAGAAACCGGTATTTGACTTTGTTGATCACCATTCATGTAGGTTGGGTAAATGGTATTTTGAAGGAAGTGGTAAGGCTAACTTTTCTCAAGTACAATCTTATTCGAAACTAGATGCACCCCATGCAAAAGTCCATAATGGAACAAAACCGATACTTGAGCTGCTGAAAAGTGGACAATATGACTTGGATAAATTTATCCATGCAATAGAAGAGATGGAAGCTGGAAGTGAAGGTGTTTTCCAGTTTCTCGATCTAATCCTCCAAGAAAAAAAGTA
>JABJPQ010000641.1 GCA_018663815.1 Halobacteriovoraceae bacterium
GAGATATAAGGTAATCCCATCGTTTTCATTTTTCTACGGGAAGCTGAAGTTTTTGCCATTTGCATAAGAGAAAGAACCCCCTCTTGCATCCGTGCACCACCCGAACAAGAAAGAACGATAGCGGGAATTTTATTTTCACATGCAAGATCCATTGCTAAAGCAATTTTCTCACCAGTGACAACCCCCATAGATCCACCCATAAAATGAAAATCCATAACAGCTATGGCCACATCTTGCCCGTTAATTTTTCCGACTCCACAAATCGTTCCATCATTTCTGCCGGTTGATTTCTTAGCCTTTTCTAAACGCGTAATATAAGTATGTTTATCTTCAAAACCAAGAGGGTCTTTCGAACCATATTCTTTAGCATGTTCAACAAAAGTACCGGCATCAATCATCTGCTCAATTCTAGCTGGGGCTGAAAGTCGATAATGATGATCACAAATAGGGCAAACATTCGCATTGTTAGTGAGACGATCTGATTGGATTACCTCTCCACAACTTACGCATTTTTTCCAAAGTCCCTCTGGTATACTTGCATTTTGTTTTTTGGTGTTTTTAATTTTTGGATTTTTAACCGAGTTAAACCATCCCATATATGCCTCCACCTATAGTGTCATTAATCATAAGCGCTCATTTTAGACAAACATAAGTGCTGAGTCAATGAAATCCAAGGCTTAGAATAGTTACAAGTGACTGAAATTACTGGCAGCTAAGTGACAAAAATTATTGCTAAGCTACTAAAATCACAATCGTGCAAAACTTAACCTAGGTGATTTACTCGGTTTTACTTAAACTATAAGGACAAACTACCGATTAGCTAATCAGGAGATGTTATCAAATAATGAGAAAAGTTGTCTGGCTGGTATTTTCATTTTTACTTTCGATGCAAGTACTTGCAGTAGAAACCGTTATTTCTTATGAGGACTTTGTAAATTTCCCTTATCAAAAAAAAGTTCAGACAATCAAGCTTGTTCATGATTTTTTAACCGAATTTGAGTTTCAAAACCAAGTGTTTATCAACAAGAATCAAAGAAAGTATCACACCTATCTCAAAATCTTAAATGCTTTTATCAGTAGCGCTAATGCAGCAGATGAGTCAAATAGCTTATTTGATAATATTCAATCCGATGTAAAGTGCTATTATGCAGGATGGGTTTCACTTATTCGCAAAGGTAAGAACGGCGCCCCCTATTGTACCCATCCCAAAAACTTAACTTATCCAGAAAATAAGCATTACCTTGCAAAATTAGAAGGCATAAACCCTTATAATGAAGCAGAGTTTCAGAAAACCAATTTATATAAATTTTATATTGATGGTGTATCAAAGAAGTACTCTGATTACTTTGCTGGACAAGATAAAAACTCAACACCTACTTATAATATTACTGCTGATGACAAGGGACTAAAACTTGCAAAAGGCTCAAATAACTGTAGTCATAGAGAAAGCATTCCTTGTAATCCAGAAATTTACGGTAAGTTTAAAAATAGCAGTCTTTGTGTTGTTACGGAACAAAACCGAGGAATAAATGCAAGTTACTTATGCGCAAAAGCAGTTGAGAAAATTGAAAAAAAATTTCCTGATGATTATAAAGTTATGATGTCTAATATCATCAAAGAAGGTTCTAAGCCTGGGAATCAATTTTTTGATACCCTAAAGGTCATGTACGATACTTGTTTATGTGGCGGAGATAGTGGTAAAAAAAATCCTGTTTATTTTCAAAATACAATTAATGCCAAATACGCCCATAAAATATTTGAATCAAGAACCTGTGCTGGAATTTTATCTCAAACAAAGTCTATAAATGATTTTCACCAAAATGGATGTAATAAAAGTACACTTACTCAAGGAAAAAATAACAAAGATTGGTTACTTTTTTTAAATGCTGCTAATACTCATTTTTCAAAAAATATTCAATCCATGCGTGCTAAAAAACTTATAAAACTTGATCAAATTTCTGCTTCCCAAAATGATATTAATGAAATATTTGCAACGGATGCTGAGCATTTTAAAGAATTAGCTCATAAGAACTTTCTTGCGGCTAAGGAACAAAACCTATGCCCAGTTTTAAACACCCAACCAAGATTACATGCTCTTTTCAATGAAAAAACTAACATCGTAACTGTAACGGCCCTACCAAGTGATATCTCAATTTTTGAGTTTAAAGCAGTTAACTTAAGTCCTGTTACTACTGAAGATAAAAAAGCGGCAAGTTTTAATAAAGTCGAGAACAAAGCCAAAAAAGAAAAAAGTATCAAGTTTGAAATTACTCGGGTTAAGGATAAATCTCAATTAAAGGCTATTGGTACATATAATGGCAAAGATATAGAATCGCCTCCCGTAGAGATACCAGGCATAAAACAAGTACCCATCGGGATTGTCCTCTCTCTAGAAGATAAAGTTGTAACGATGAAAATTGCTGGTATCAAACCAAGAGATCTCAATCAATATGAGATCACCTCCCCCACAATTGTTAAAAAAGTCGAAGGCATAACACCAAAGATAGAGCCCGTTGCAAAAAAAGGCAAACCTGCTTTAATCCAAAAGTTTAATATCTCAATTGAAAGTAAGAAGTATGAACTTATGGCCAGTTTAAATAAGAAAGGTAGTAAAGACTCCAAGGACAAAAAAGACAGTAATATTCTTCCCATTCCGGCACAAGTAAAAAAAGGTGAGAAATCAGCCAAGAAAAAAGCATCCACCAAAGCAGTAAACTGTAGTGTAAAAATAAAGCGTGAAAAAGGTCAAAATAACTACGAAGTAAGTGCTGAGCCCCACTTTATTGATGAAAAAGGTAAAAAAATAGAAGCCCCGCAGGGAGTTAGCTTAAAACTAACTTGGCTTGATCACAGATTTTCTCCCAAAGAAAAAATTGAAGAACAACCAGAAACTCAAGCAAAAACCGAGGATAAAGTACTAAGCAAGAGACCTAAGGAAAAGGTAGCTGAAGAGGAAAAACCTAAAAAAGAAGAAGAAAAAGAAGAAAATAAAAATAAATATGAAGAGCTCGAGAATACATTTGCATCAACTGGCTCGGAACAGCCTCCTGAGTATCAACAATCGATGAAAAGCTATAACATTACAGTCATTGCAAGATCTAAAGACAATGCTTTTCAATGCTCCGACAAAATCACAGTTCCAAGACTGCCAGGTCCAGTTCTTAACGGAACTCCTACCACATTTCCTTCAATCCCAATGGGGCCAACTCCATCAGGCTATGTTATGCAGGGACAAAACTAGTCAAAGTTATAACGAACATCATCCGCATACATAATATGTAATCTTGGTTCATGTAGATCTGTAATTTCTTGAATTAGTAGTTCTTGATAGTTTGGCTTTAAATGCCCCAAGTAAATTGGGATATCTTTAGGCATTTTTTTTAGCTCTTCTTTAATCGTATCGGGTGTATGATGATCGCTTATGTCAGCGACATATTGTAGTTTATTAGGAAAGCTAACTTCGGTAAAAATAGCTTTTAGGTTTTTTACTTTTTTACTAACTTCCCAAATCCTATCAGTTGCTTTGGTATCCATGGTAAAGACAATTGCCGTGTTATCTTTTTCTACAATAAACCCCATTCCTTCATTTGGTTTTAAAACAGGATGACTAACGTGAATAGGAGTGACCCTGTACTTACCTAGTACAATTGTTTTCTCATCCACTATTTCATTAAAACGAATAGTTGGATTCTCTGGTGTTGGTAAGGTTGAAAAGTCTGGCCAAATAATATTATTAAAAATATGTTCTTTAACAGCGCTATGAACAGTCTTATAGCAATGGACCTCAAAAGGTTTATCTCTTAAGCCAAAACAATTATCACAAATGAAAGCTAAGTCTTTTGTATGATCAAGGTGCGCATGAGATAATAGTATATGATCAATTTTAAGTTGGGCTTGTATATCTAACCCCGAAGCGACAGATCCAGCATCAATAAGCAACGACTCATCTATCAAATAAGAAGTTGCGTGGTAATTTCTGGTTACTCCGCCGTGGCCACCAATAATTTTTACTTGCATAAACACCTTTTCATTAATAATTCTATTTTA
>JABJPQ010000292.1 GCA_018663815.1 Halobacteriovoraceae bacterium
ATTAAAATAATTAATGAATGCTCTAACTCGTCAGAAAGCACACATGAAAAGAGTAGTAGAGAGAAGGACAAACCTAAACAAATTCAGCCTCAAGAATTAAATAAAATAATTGGTACTACGGAAGGAATAAGTTTATAAGATGACTTTCATTTATACTTATGCGCCAACTGCTGTAACTCTTTCAATCGCTTCTTCTCCAACGCTATAAGGTTATCAACTTGTTGTTGATGCATCTGCTTCAAATGATTTTTTCGTGCTATGTATACAATTTTTGTAAACTTAATCCGAAAATTGATTAACAAATACAAACAAAGTTTTTTTTCTTTACGGCTTAGTCTTCTTTTTTTAACAACTTTCTCACCCATATCGTTAATCACAACAGAGGAAAACTCCCCTAGGCATTCATCATTTTTCTTTTGGGCATACCTCACTGAGAGTTGGCTTAGTTCTTTCATTTTATCAATAAATGAGTCCAACGGTTCGTCATGCATCTTTTCAGCGAGAGCCAATATACTCTTATCTGTTAGTATCTGTTCATCTTCACTCAATGCAATTGATGGTATGATAAAGATATAAAGTAAAAGTAATAACTTATTCAAACAACTCTCTCCACGATCCGCTTTCATCTCCAGTGTAGCCTAGAAATTTTTTAAGTTCAATAATCACTTGGTCAATAGGCAGCCCTACGACATTTGAATAGCTCCCTAAAACTTCCTTAATAAACGAAAGACCTTGTCCTTGAATTCCATAAGCACCGGCTTTATCTAGAGAATCACCCGTTGCAAGATAGAGCTCTAAAAGATCCTCAGTAATATGATGAAATGTAACAACTGTTTTCACAAAAAAAGAAGTTCTCTGCTCTGCTCGTACAAAGGCAACACCAGTATAGACCTCATGGGAGCGTCCACTTAAACGAAGCAACATCTTTCTGGCTTCAGTGATATCAGCGGGCTTTTCTAAAGTTTTTCCATCTAGGACAACAACTGTATCTGCTCCTAAAATAAAATTCGTCGTATTATTCAATGTTTGATAAACAGCAACAGCTTTTTGAAGAGCAATATCTTGAACTTTTTCCTCAACACTTAAAAGAGTTGAGTTTTCTTCAATATCTGAGGAGTGAATTTTGAAGTCGATAAAACTTGCCCCCAAAAGTTCTTTACGCCTAGGAGATTTACTCCCTAAAATAAATGTCATTTTTTTCATTTTAGTGTCCATAAGTAATAATGAGTATCACTCATTTCTCGAATTTTTAACTTTTCGCTACGATAGCGATTTCGAACTTGATTATAGTGCTTTCTCATAGACATAGCATAGTAAGAAGGATTAAAATCTTCATTCTTTTTTGACTGTAATAACCCTCTCAAAGAAATGAGGTTCGTTGTCTCAATCCTACGAGTATACTCTTTGACAAAATAAAGCCTTTTTTTAATTTCTTCTTTGTTCGTAAAATCCCATAAGCGATACCCGTGCATTTCAGCTAACTCCCTTGGTGTTTGCTGTGCTTTTAAAAAATCAAATGAGTACTTCTCAAGCCAAATTTCTCTCGCTAAATGAATACTTGGGATACGATTTAAAAATGCAATCGAAGCGCTTAGCAGAGGTGTTTTCTCACTCTTTTCCTCCGAAATAGTGCTACCTGTTTTATCCATTTGATACCACTTTTTATTATCAGGTTCCATTTCCGCCAAATTTTGATGTCCCCGAAAATAAACTTTATTAAATGAAATCCTAAAGTCTTTTTTATTAAAATATTTATAAGAATCATCAAGGCGAAAGTAAGAAACACCATTTGGCTCGTAAAACAAGCTCACATTTGTATTTACTCCCTCAATTGAGATATTAGGGGAATAGATAAAAAAATGGGTATCTCTATTTTCAAAAAGCTTGTCATTTTTTTTCATAAGTTGATTTAATTTATCATACTGAGAATCATAACCTGGATGTTTAGCAATGGCATAACGGACACGTTCATCTTTATTCATCTTTCGATACTCGTGAATTGAGTAATATTCTCTATTTGCTTGTAAAACCTGAAAGGGATTAAACCCAAGATCACTCTCTGGTTGATTCAGCTTTTCAAACTCTCCCATTAATCGGGACTGGAATTGAATCTGCCCTTGGTTTACTCGTAAAATAACAAAAGACTTTTCTCTCGATAGGTTAATCTCTTGAAGCGTAACAGATGACTTGGAGGAAACCCGCAAAATTGAACCATCAATAAGAAGTATCCAAGCAAAAGAATCAGGATCTGTTTTAAACTCATCTCCTTCTCTTAGGTTTGTTTGAAACTCTGCGAGGTTTTCCTTACTTCCACGGTAACTAGTACATACACCAACACACTTTAAAACCCGGCCAACAAGTTCAGCATTAGTAAGATCTCTAATTCGTTTTTTCCACACAAGGTCTTTATCTTTAATATCCCTATCTTTGGCCCAAAGCTTAAAATCAAACCACTCGTAGTCCTTCAACGTAGCCCACTGGGTTGTCTCCCTTGACTGCCCCTTATATTTGAACTCATCCTCATCTAATTTCATAGGCTTAACCTCGAAATCTTCCATTTTCTTTCTGACATTAGTGCGAACAAGATCATATTCATAAATAAAATCTAAATCATTTTGCTCCAAGGCAACTAGTGCTGTGGAGTAAATCCCCAAAAGAAATAACGCTATTAGTTTCATACCCCACTTATCGGTGATGCTATTTTAATTGTTTACTATTCATATTAATTTCCAGTTGTTATAGTCATTTAGGAAAATTTTACCTCTTAAATTATAGAGTTCGTGACTCAAGTGCCAGGAGATTTACTGATGTCAAACACGCCAACAAATTCTAACTCCACCGATAACTTTTCTTTTGTAGCAACAGAGGAAAAAATTCTTTCTTTTTGGAATGAGAATAAAATTTTTGAAAAATCTCTAGAAAAAACTAAAAATAATGCCCCTTATATTTTTTACGATGGTCCACCTTTCGCCACTGGACTTCCCCATCATGGGCATCTCGTTGCCTCTACCATAAAGGATATTATTCCACGCTATTTTACCATGAAAGGCCGTTACGTATCACGAAGATGGGGATGGGACTGCCATGGTCTACCCATTGAGCAACAAATTGATAAAAAATTTAATATGAGTGCTAGCGACTTTGTTGAAAAAAATGGCATTTCAAAATATTGTCAAGAATGTAAAGATATTGTTTTTACCTATACATCTCAATGGGAAAAAACAATTAATCGCATGGGAAGATGGGTAGATTTTAAAGATGATTATAAAACCATGGATAAAGACTTCATGGAGTCTGTTTGGTGGGTATTTAAACAAGCCTGGGATAAAGGTCTTATTTATGAAGGTAATAAAATCGTTCCCTATTCTGTTGCTCTCGAGACAGGCTTATCTAATTTTGAAGCAACATCAAATTATCAAGATGTTCAAGATCCTGCCGTAACGGTTCTTTTTAAAGCACAAGATGAAGATGCTTATTTTTCAGCTTGGACAACCACTCCTTGGACACTTCCATCCAATCTTGCATTAATTGTTAATAAGAATATCGATTATGTTTTAGTACATGAGAAATCAAAAAATATAAATTTATATATGGCTAAAGAAAGAGTTGAATCTTACAAAAAAGGGCATGATTTCGAAATAATAAAAGAAGTTAAAGGAACTGATCTGATTGGCAGAAAATATGTTCCTCTATTTTCTTATTTTAAAGATCAAGAAAATCAAGGTGCTTTTCAGATCATCAGTGATGATTATGTTACGACCAGTGACGGGACAGGTATTGTCCATGCAGCACCTGCTTTTGGTGAAGATGATAATCGAGTTTTAAAGCATCATAAAATATCAGCATTTGCCCAGCCCTTAAAT
>JABJPQ010000578.1 GCA_018663815.1 Halobacteriovoraceae bacterium
GTAATCAATACATTGGCGATCGTGACGAAAACAATGTGCAAACAATGGGTGTTTATCTAAAGTGGGATTTATTCAATAACGATTCCTATGGCCGAGTTGCTGAAGCGAAGAAAAAGATTATCAGCATGAAACAAAAATACTCATACGCGGCAAAAAAAGAATCATCCTATAAGAAATCACTTGAGTCTGCTCTTATTGCTCTTAAGAAAAATGATAAGACACTCAAGCAAACCCTTAACTTACTCGATGAGCAAACAAAGATTAGTTTCAAACTCTTCAAAAGAGGTAAATTATCTGGAATTCAAATGGCACAAATCTTAAATCAAAAGATTGATCTCATTGAACAAAATATCCTGTTAGAAGAAAAATTAATCACAACGACAGCTCAAAACTATCAGTTATATAATTAGGAGTAGATAATGAAATTACCGAAAATAGAAAAAGGTTTTGCAGGCTTCCTTGCTGAAACATTTGTTCTCTCTAAACTAACACCAATTAGTATTATTGTTAGTATACTACTTGGTCTAGCCGCAATTATTCTAACTCCTAAAGAAGAAGAGCCTCAAATAACGGTTCCCATGATTGATGTCATGATTCCTGCTCCTGGTTTTAGTGCTGAAGAAGTCGAAAGAAAAGTTGTTGAAGTGGCAGAACGAGAGCTTTGGGGAATTGACGGTGTTGAGTATATTTACTCTGTCTCACAACCGCACGGAGCCTTGGTAACGGTTCGGTTTAAAGTTAATGAACCCATTGAACCATCGTTAGTAAAGATTCATCACAAGATGCTTAATCTCAAACAAGTCCTTCCAAAAAACGTATTACCAGCATCCATTAAATCCTATACGATTGATGATGTTCCTTTTTTAGTCGCAACGTTTTCTTCAGATAAGCGGGATGACTATGAAATACGTAGTCTGGTTGCTCCAATCGCACGAAAAATTTCTGCGACTTCAGATATTGCCAATATTGAACTTTTAGGTGGACGAAAAAGAGCTCTCCGAGTTATTGCAAACGCCCAAAAGCTTGGTCAATATGGAGTTACCTTAGAGGATATTTTCAATTCATTAGAGAGAAATCATGTACAACTTCCTGCCGGGAAAAACTGGGGAAAAAACCAGTCATTTGATATTACTATCGGTTCAAAGTTAACCTCTAAAAAAGATATTTTAAACTTGGCCATTGGTTCTAGTTCAGGATCTCTTGTTCGCATATCTGACGTGGCTCAAGTCATTGATGGCCCTGAACAACGCAGTAAAATGTCTGTCATATATAATAAAGAACAAAAAATTAATGGTGACAACGCTGTTTCGATCTCCCTTGCAAAACGAAAAGGTACTAATGTCGTAGTTTTGGCCGATCATATTTTAAAGCAAATTGATGAATATAAAAAAGACTTACCTGCTGACATTAAACTAACCGTTATGCGTAACTATGGTCAAACAGCAAATGCCAAAACCATTGAATTAATTGAACATCTATTACTTGCAACGATATCGGTTACAATCCTTATCGCTTTGGCCATGGGTTTTAGAGCTGCACTTGTTGTTGCGATTGCAATCCCGGTAACCCTCGCACTGACTTTGGCCCTCTATTATTTTATGGGCTATACATTAAATAGAATCACACTCTTTGCCCTTATTTTTTCAATTGGTATATTAGTCGACGACGCCATTGTGGTTGTTGAAAATATTGAGCGCTATCTAAAAACTTATAAAAAACTCTCCTTGGTGCAAGCGACCCTAAGAGCTGTCAGTGAAGTTGGAAACCCAACTGTGCTGGCGACAATTACTGTTATTGCCTCAATCCTACCAATGGCATTTGTAAGAGGTCTTATGGGACCTTATATGAAACCAATTCCTGTTGGAGCTAGTATTGCGATGATCCTATCATTATTCATTGCATTCATGGTAACTCCCTGGGCATCTGTTAAGCTTTTAAAACATGAACATGATGAAAACGATGATATTGAAGATGTAGATGAAGAAGACGAAAAAAATTACTCAAAACTAGATAAAATTTACGTTAATATCACCAGTAGATTACTTGATAGTAAAAAATGGGCTCTAGGATTTGTTGGTGCAACTCTACTTTTACTTTTTGCTTCAATGGCATTAGTAGCCACGAAACAAGTTAAAGTAAAAATGCTTCCTTTTGATGATAAAAATGAATTTCAAGTAAACTTAGATTATCCACCCCTCACACCAATAGAGAACTCAACTGCTAATTCACAACAATTAGCCCAAGAATTACTTAAACATGAAGACGTGTTAGGAGTTCAAATTTTTGCAGGTCAACCTGCTCCCTACTCTTTTTCTGGGATGGTAAAACATACTTATCTTCGTCATGCTGATTATATGAATGATCTACTTGTAATTCTAAAGGATAAACATGATCGTAGTAAAAGTAGCCATGTCATAACTAATGAATTAAGGCCAATTATAACGAAGTTTTCTAAAAAATTCTCTGCCGTTAGTAAAGTACTAGAAGTTCCACCAGGTCCACCAGTCATGGCCACCATGGTTGCTGAAGTTTACGGTAAAGACAGAGAAAGCCTTAGGATTGCAACTCTTGAGATGGAAAAAGTATTTAGAAGTGACCCAAGTTTTGTCGATATCGATACAACTTTAAGAGCGGGAAGATCTCAATTAATTATCCCGTATGATTATAAAAAAGCATCTAATCTTGGAACTGTTGCTTATCAATCTTGGAGCTTGGGAAGGTTAATTTTTAATGAAACAAGCATGGGAAGTATCAATGATCTTTCCACCCCAGAATCTGTTAGCATTGATCTATCAATGGATCAAAAAATACGTACAGGTGAAAACCCATTTGGAAATCAGTACTTCCCTTCTTTTAGTGCTGGTACGATTAAGGCCAATGATGTTCTCGGGCCCCCCCAATTGCACTCAACACGCTTTTTACACCGTAAAAATCTTCACCCAGTGGAGTATGTTACGAGTGAACTTGCTGGTGCTGATGAAGCCCCCGTATATGGCATGTTAAACATTGCTGATCGAGTTCCTTACAAATCAGTCACAACAGAAATTCCTTGGGACACAAGTGAAACGATTGTTAAGTGGGATGGTGAATGGTTTATAACTTATGAAGTATTCCGTGACTTAGGTGCTGCATTTGCAGCCGTTCTCATACTTATTTATATTCTTGTTGTTGGGTGGTTTAAAAGCTTTACAGTACCCTTTGTTATCATGGCACCAATTCCAATTTCATTAATTGGAATATTACCTGGTCACTGGTCAATGGGAGTTTATTTTACCGCAACGTCTATGATTGGTTTTATAGCCGGAGGTGGAGTTATCGTAAGGAACTCGATTATCCTAGTCGACTTTATAGAGCATCAAATAAAAAATGGTAAAGACCTTAAAGATGCTGTTATAAGTGCCGGAGTTCTTAGATTTAGACCAATGTTGCTAACAGCATCAGCTGTTGTCGTTGGAAGCTCGATCATGCTTTTTGATCCAATCTTTCAAGGACTGGCCGTGAGTATGATATTTGGAGAAATTGCAGCAACACTTATTTCTCGATTTGTTGTTCCTCTGACTTATTACTGGGGAGTTGGTAAATCACGTATGAAACAATTAACAAAAGATGATACTAAAATTGATATGTGGGGAAACAAATTTGAAAAATAAACAAAAGTTTCAAGGCTTACAATCAAATTGTCAGCGGGTCGCAGATGTTTTAAAAGCAATTGCTCACCCGCAAAGACTTGTATTAGTTTGCTCTCTTTCTGAAAGTGAAAAAACTGTTACAGAGCTTTTGGCTTACTGTGAAATTTCACAATCTCAGCTTTCTCAGTTTTTAGGCAGACTAACTCGTCAAGGAATTTTGGCCAGTAGGAAAGAAGGTGTTCATGTTTACTATTCAATCAACGATCCAAAAGTTAAGAAAATTGTAAACACCTTGAACACACTTTACGGGCAAGCATGTACCAACTAGGGATATAGGTAAATAATTATGGCCAATTTAAAATTGAAATCAATTAAAGAAATTGA
>JABJPQ010000556.1 GCA_018663815.1 Halobacteriovoraceae bacterium
ATCCAAGAAAACTTTTGTTTCTTTGTTAAATTTTAGTTAAACTGGGGGCGAAACGATGATCTCATTTTTAAAGGGGTAATTCACGCAGGCCAGCCGAAGGGACACCTTTGACTGTGATCTAAAATTTGTTTTGCTTTAGTAAATTCCATCGCAGTTGCATGCTCATCAAGAATAGATTCAATAGTTATCAAGTCTTCATGTACTTCTTCTAAAAGCTCAATCGCTTCGTGAAAAACTTTATACTTTTCGCTAATATCTAGGGAGCCTGATTCCGCTAATCCACCAAGAAAGCTACAATATTCACGTTCTCTAATAGAAACAGCATAGGCCAATTCCTCATTAGAAATAACGCTTAATACAGGTGAAAGTTCTGGCGATTTATCTGTATTTTGAAAGCTGGCCATTTCATTCCAAAGACCAAAGAATTTACTTAGAAACTCCTTGAACTCTTGTTCGTCTTTAAGTTGAATCTCACTTTCAGTACCAATGAGTAAAAGTTCTTCAATGACCCAATTTGGTTGTAAAAACTCAACACCGAGAACAACACCCAAAACAAAGGACTTGATTTCCCATACAGTTAAAGGAACTTCGGCTTTGATTAAGAGTTTCTCAAAGTCTTTATCACCCAAATATTTGCTATCAGATAAGTTGTTAAATGCTTCTTTCATAATAAGAAATACTAACACTTAGATGAGAAAAATGTCACAGAGTTTTTAGAATAAGGGCCATTTCTGGCCCTTATTTATAGGTTTATGCTACTTGTCCGTATGTTGGTTGAATTTCAGCCACTGGTTCTTTTAATGTCGGGAGTGGAGGTAAATCGGGTGGTAATTCTGTATTTGCTAAGTTTTCAGTAACTTTTTTAAGGGTTTCCTCTGGCTCTTTTTCAAAGAATGGGCTTGTCCTGATATCTTCTATCGTTAGATATTTTGGAAGCTTACCATCTCTGAATTCTTCTCTCATTTCTTTTGCTTCTAAGCTGACTGAACCTTGAGAGGTTTTACATAAAAATGCTGCTTCTCTATACGTAGTACCTCTAACAAGAACTTTGCGTATCATTTCTGATGGCCTCGTCCTTTTTCTACCAATATGTTTTCCATTGACCTTTGCCCTTGCTAGTCCTGCCTTTACTCTTTGCACAATCATTTCTCGCTCCATTTGGGCGAGTGCGCCGAGGACAGCGACCAAAGTTTTACCCATAATAGTTGAAGTATCAATTTGTTCACTAACACTTGAAAATCTACAATTTTTTGATTCTAAAAACTCTAAACTCTTAAGAAGGTGACTACAAGATCGACTGAATCGGCTAAAGCTGAAGCATATCAAATGCTTGGCCTTACCTTCTTCAATTTGTTTCATCATATCATTAAGAGCAGGACGACTTGCCTTTGCCCCTGAGATACCCTCATCTTTAAATATTTTATATTTTTCAATTCCATTTTGCTTGCAATACTGATGAATAGCATTGCTTTGAGACTCTACTGATTGGTGTAGAGTGCTGATTCTTAAATATGCAAAAACTTCTCTTATATCATTTTTATCTTCGCTGAAATTGTAGTTTCTTATAGTTTTCCCCTTGGTTTTGATGTTCCGTAAACTCTTTCGTCACTTAGATTAAGAGTTGTTCCTGTTAGGCTTTGAGTAAAACCAGTTAGTTTTACGCTACCTTCCTGTGCCTTCTTTGCTGCCGCTAGTTTGATCTCAGCCGCAAATAATAAAACTGTTCCGCCAATAAAGGCGATAGAGATAAAGTCATATATTTTTGAAATTATTAAGTTCATTCTTAAATCCTTTGTTTTGTGTTGGTTAAAAAGATTTCAGTTAAATCAATGAGAATATTTACTTTGTTCTCATCAAGCTTTTTAATTAAGTTTGATAAAATATCAATTTTTGGAGTTTCCTCTTTATATAAGCGTACCTTTCCGTAAAATCCCTTCTGAGAACAATTATATAGATTTAATAGTATTTCTAATTGTTCACCTTTTGGAATGTCCATTCTTCCATTTTCTAGGTGAGATATATAAGAGTCAGATTTTCCAATTTGATAACCTGCTTCTCGCATAGATAAACCACATTCAATTCTAAGCTCTTTTAAAACTCTGGCCTCATTCGAGGTTTTAACTATTTGGCAACGCTTCTTTTTCATAGGGTGGGCTCCATTTTTAAAATTGTTCTCCATCATAAAAAATTTGTTCTCCGTTTGTTCTCTCTCATTTTGGTTCTATGCAACTTCACTTTGCTTAGAATCCTTTGCTTTTGGAGCTTCCCAAGTATCTAATAATTCAGGAAAAAACTCTCTAGCCTCATGAGAAAATTGGAGAACAATTTTTTCATACCCCTCTAGTGTGGCCCACCAGTTCTGTATAGGCTTATTGAAGAAATGAGTAATGATAATGGGAACATACGGTTCGGCGTTACAGAGTTCGTCTAGCAGTTCAGATCGCCCACCAATGGCTGTTTTGGCGACAAAATAAGTAGATGAAAAAGTACCTGGGAGCTTTAGGAAGAAAGTTTTGATTTTACTCGCGGAAATTTTTTTAAGCATAAAAAAAGGCGCAACTGTGCGGCCTCTATGGGCCAGCGACTCAAAAAATGAGCCGATATGAAAAATTGTCGAAATGAGCAGAAAAGGTTCTCGCGGATTTGGGTTGGTAGTTTTGGCAAAAAAAGACGCAACTGTGCGACCTCTAGGGCCAGCGACCGTGAAAAACGGCCGAATAAAAATTGCTTTGGAAAAAATTGTCAGATTGTGAGAAAGTTTCTCGCGGATTTGGGTTGGTAGCGACGGGCAGAGTTGAACTGCCGACATCCGGGATATGAATCTGAATCCAAGCAAAGTGTAACAAGTGATAATCACTGATAAAAGTGAATAATTTCGATAGTCTACATTATTTTTAACTTCGTTTCTTTTAGGTTTTTTTAGGTCCTTTTAGCAAGGCCGTAACAGACGCGTAACAGATGCTCTGGTTAATTGAGCACCAGCATGTTTTTACGGGGATCATCTTTGTGTTTACCTCAAGTCGGGTTGTAGTTATTGCATGGGAAGTATTTATATTGAAAATTCGTACCGAATATGGTACAGTGACTAAGGAGATAATTTCAATGAATGAAGTTGAGTGGAACAAGATGGCTTTGAGAGAAGTAAAGGGCTTTCCTGAAGAAGTTAAGAAGGAGCTTGGGTATTTGATATTCAAGTTGCAAATTGGTGAAAAGCTAGAAATGCCACACTCAAGATGATCGATGACGAGTGTAGGAAGTGGTTGTTGTGAATTAAGAGTGAAGGATAGTGATGGAATTTATAGAGTTTTTTACTTTCTAAAGGTTAAGGGAAAAATATTAATCTTTCATGCCTTTCAAAAGAAAGACCAGAAAACACCTAAAAAAGAAATAGAGCTTGGAAAAAAGAACTTAAGGGAGATGTTGGATGAAAAAAACTAAAACGATTATAAACAAGACAGCAGATGACTTGGCAGAGTCTCTAGGTCTTAATTCATCTGATGCCCTAGAGTGGGAAGTAAGATATAGTATTACTAAAAAAATAATTGATACAGCGAAAAAACAAGATCTTTCGGTTACTCAGCTTGCAAAGGACGCAGGAACTTCTCGGGGTCGTATAACAAAAATACTAAAGGATGATACATTTGGAATCTCTTTAGATGTTTTACTTAGAGTGTTAGGAGCAACAGGTCAAAAAGTTAAACTGAGCTACCTAAAGGCAGCTTAAACTGATCACTCATCTAGTAATAAAAATTAAATTAAAGTTTCATTGCAGCTGCACCAAGTATAGATATTTACCATATAAAGACTAAAGGCTACTGGTCAATTTTAAAAATATGAAGGTATAAGTAAAGTTTATATCTTAATTATTATTAAGCAATAAATGACGAGTAGAGTTGTATTCTTAGTATCTTTCGCTATTTTTTATATTAAAAATTATCCTAAATATTGTAATTTACTATTTATTTTCCTAGTATTTATTCAAATTTAACTGAGAGAGAAAAATGAAATCGATACTTTTCCTATTCGTACTATTATCAGGCAAGTATATTTTTGCCAATCCTAAGTGCATAAATACTTCTATCAAACAGCTTTGTGTATCGAATACTGGATATTATGAGCTAGCTCCTAAAAATTGGCGTCCTTCTATATTTATATTGTCAAAGTTAGAAGAATTGCCAAATAAGCAAATTAAAATTGTGTTAATTTCTCCCTATGTCGATCCCGTTTTTTATGAAGGCGATAAAGAGGAATTTGCCAAATATTTTCATAAAACATTAGATAACAATAATTGTATAAATAATAATATCTGCGTCGATAGGTTATTTGAGATTGAGGAAATCTCAACCGATATAGCAAAATCAAGTAGCTATATGTATCAACTTGAAAACATCAATCGTTTCGAAGATGACTTCGTAAGTTTGTTCTTTGAACATCGGCCAATACAGCAAACCAACTATCCACACATTACCGCGAAGTATTTGTTTGGCAAGAGATCAGATGTTATGAAAAAGATCTATATAATTGAAAGTGAAAAGCTTCAGTGTACATCTTTAAAAGATAAAACGTTATGTCTTAAAGACTTAGGAAAGCTAAAATTTGCAAATGAGAAATGTATTTACCGAATAGTTGAAATAGCTGAGTATATGGATAATGGTGTAGAACTCCAGTTTTATTTAGCAAATGAACATTATAAAACTTGTGAGCATTTTTATAAAATAATAAATAGAAAAGAAAAAGCTTTTTCATTTTTTATACAAAAAGTAATTATAAATATTTAAAAGCATCTCTCTCCATCTCCCGTAAAATAAGGATTAAAGGCTATTCGTAGCTTTTAAACAATAACAACTCTTAAGCAGTTTTCACTAACTTCAAACGTGTAAGAATTATTTGGCGCAAACACTCTATCACGGTTTTGTGATAGAATATCAAAGACAGAGCGTAAAGATATAATATGCACCAATCTCAGTGCAATTATTGACGAGAACCTGGGCCTACACTGAGCGAATGGATTCACCTGTATTACAACGATTTCTAGAGTTTAAAGTGCGAAGGCCAGAAGTCTCTAGCGCAAGGCCGTGAACGGCGATATGAGAACGTCACTATAGATCTAATTGTTAAATTTCAACGGTGCTCACTCGTGTCAGAGAAGGAGCGCTAGCAATTATTTTGTTTCATATTTGGCAAAATTAAAAGGTACACGAGTAGAGCTTTAGTCTTTACTCCAAGTATGTTTTGATACTTTAATAAAGGATTCATATTCTTTATTAAAAGGTCCTCGCTGAATTATTATGAATTATAAAATATATTTTTACTAATTTTTTACATTGAATTTGAATTGATATAGATATTCAAAAAGAATTGTATTAAAGGAGTTATGATGCGCGTAGTTGTTTTATTTGTAATGAGCTTGTTAGTCCCACTAAGTACGTTTGCAGGTATCCCAAAAATACCTTTGTTAATAGATCAAGCTGGCATAGGGGAATATACACGGTGTGCTTACTATGAAAATAAAGAAGTTCTTTGTTGGGGGGAAACTTATCAAGAAGTATTAAATGTACCTCAAGAATACCAGGGATTAATCGTTAATGACTTAAGTATAAGCACTGATATGGCATGTATTATTAGTGATTTTGAATTAAAATGTTGGGGATTAGATCGTAGGATAAATAATATACCTTTTGAAATTTATGATATGCAATTATTAGCCATCAGCATTGGTGAGTATCACAGCTGTGGTATTAAGATTAATGGTGATTTATTTTGTTGGGGGATGAATGATTATGGCCAAGCGACTCCACCCAGTGGTCATAAATGGTCTGAAGTTATAGTCTTAGATGGGATTTTTGAAGGTTATGCCACATGCGGTATTAACTTAGAAAAAAAAGTTTATTGTTGGGGGAATAATAAATATGGTTCACTAAATATTCCTGAAGGGTTAATTAATCCAAGAAATTTAAACAGCAATAAAAGTACTAGAGTTTGTGTTGATACAAATGGTGGTATTAAATGTTGGAATCGTCTCTATGATAAGGATATTAGTAAAACCCGTGTTGGTAATATTGAGGTATTTGGCCATTATACTGATGTGAAGTGTGGTTGGAGTAAGTCTAAGGGCACGACTTGTTGGAATTATAAATTTAAAGTTGATCGAACATCAGGTGGTAATACAATGCGTATTGTTGGTTACCAGTATGCTTCTATGAGTGAAATAAATTTAAAAAACAAAAAGCCGATGAAACTTTTGGTTTTTAACTATGATGTATGTGCTATTTACTCAGATAATATTATTTGCGGTACGGCTTTTAAAAAAAATATTAGTCAATACAATAGAGCAGATCGATTTCCATCTCAAACTAGTAATATTTCAAATGTTAAATTTGGTTATGGGTTTTGTTATCTTGAGGATGGAAAAATACGATGTAATCCTGAGACTTATATTTACGAAAATTATGTATTGAAAATAAGAGCTAATGTGACAGAGTTTGACTCTTGGTATGGAGTTTATTGCTATATCACAAGTGGTCACAAGCTTGATTGTATTGGAAATAGAAGAATTGCTGGATCAACAATTTTAGATCATACTCCTGCTAGAAAATTAACTTCCCCTAGGGAT
>JABJPQ010000617.1 GCA_018663815.1 Halobacteriovoraceae bacterium
AACTTTGGTTCGATTCAGTCCCGGTTACAATCAACCGTATCAAATCTAGATACAGCTTCTGTAAATACTGAAGCGGCTAGAAGTCGAATTGAGGATGTGGATGTCGCTGAAGAATCAGCGAAACTTGCAGCATCAAACGTGATGAAAAGTGCAGGTATCTCATCTTTAGCACAGGCTAATAACATACCAAATAGTGCATTAAGACTAATTGGTTAATCATTAGGTAAGTAGAGAGGCGGGTTATTGGTATGAATGTAAATTTATATCAAAACCCGACTAAGGTAATAATAAATTGAGTTTTACTCAATGCATTTTTAAGCCCGCCTCTCTAAAGTCACGAAGAATTTAGAGAGGCAATTTTAAAAATAGGCAGCTAATAATGAACCTAAGCAATGAAAATTTATTACAAAAAAATTTTGATGATTGGGATATTTTTAGCATCATTAATAATACAAAAATTAATGAAAAACCTGTCTTGGGCTGGAAGATTATTGCTGGAAAAAAAGTTACTGTTGAAGTTACTTTCCACATAATAAGAAAGTTTAGAAATGAAATAGTTGTGAAGGCCATAGGAAAACAAGGAAAGAGTACCTTGAGTAATTTGGCCGCTGGAGCACAAAAGCTGAACTTCTACTTACCTGATGAAATGGTTTTATTTCAAACAGAAGTAAAACAAATAGAAGCAAGTGGTGATATTAAGGTGAAAATGCCGTGTATGATCGCACAAATTAATAGAAGAAAAAGTTTAAGGTTGTTTATTGAGAATGGAATGAAAGCACAAGTAAGCTTTTTGAAACAAAACCATGGTCAATTAAAACGAACCCAGCAGTTTAAAAGAATGTGTTTTGATATTAGTGGTGGAGGTATTTCCTTTATAATATCTAAAATGCAAAAACAGTTTTTTAGAGATGCGGACAAAATTAAAAAGGTTTCTCTGTATATCGAAGATTTTGAAATTGATGCTGAGGCAAGAGTTGTAAATCTATTGGAGATTATACCAAACTCAAAGAATGAATTGAATTATAAAGGGTGGAAAGTCTGTTTAGAGTTTTCCTTTATAAGACCAGAGGACAAAAAAAGGATTGATGAGTATGTTTTTAAGTATATAAGTTTTGAAGATGCAATTTAACTTCCAAATTTAATATTTCTTTATATACTATAAAAATGAAATGCGTATTTATATCGGATCTACATATAAAGGAAGCTGGGGATAATGCCTCTAATCTTTTTTTATCGTTTTGTCGGCACGAAGAAACATTAACCAGTGATAAAATCTTCTTTTTAGGGGATATTTTCGATTTATTAATTGGTAACCATGAAGAATATCTAGAGCAATATCAATTTTATTTTAAAGAAATTACCATTTTATTAGATAAGAATATTGAAGTGTTCTTTGTTGAAGGAAACCATGACTTTGAATTTAAGTCAGTTGCTGAATCCTATATGAAAGAAAACTCCAAGTCTTGGGAAAATTACAAATATTTAGTAACGGGTGAATATATCAACCTTAATCAAGAGAAGTATTATTTTTGCCATGGTTACGAGGTTGATTACTTTAACAAACACTTTAAAAGGTGGTTTAAGGTTTATACTTCTGATTTGTTTAGATTCTTTATAAGTAGAATCTTCTCACATTCTTTAATTCAAAATTTAGGTAAGAAAGCTTCAGGAAATTCAAAAAAGCGGGGAAGAAAATCTTTTGATTTTAATGAGATGAGAAGAAAATATCTTTTAGGAGCAAAGGCCTTGATTAAGGATAAAAAAGTCAAAGGAGTTATCGCGGGTCACACCCATGTTGCAGCATTTGAAACCTTTGATAATGGAACTCAGTATTTTAATTGTGGGTATCCTATCAAAGATAAGTTTTTTGTTTATTTTAACGGAAAATCATTTGATAAAATAAAGATTAAATCAACCTTGTCATCTGAGTAACTTCTTCTTTTAAATTTTTACCAACAACTTCTTTGACATGAGAAAATGTTCTTTCCTTATCAAATTCTTTTGAAACAAGGACTAATTTGTTTGCAAAATTCGCAATTTGTGGAAGGTGCGTGATGGCAATG
>JABJPQ010000050.1 GCA_018663815.1 Halobacteriovoraceae bacterium
CATCGTTGGGTGATGATTACAGGGGCTACTTCTGGTATCGGATTGGCCACGGCACATAGCTTAGCCAAGTATGGCTGTAATTTAATTATTACTGGCCGTAGAGAAAAGAGATTAAATCAAATCAAAATTAACTTAGAACAAACTGGTGTTGAGGTAGTTTCTCTTTGTTTTGATATCCAAGATAAAACTCAGATTGAAAAAACACTCTCTCAAAATAAGAGTGTCTTAAAGCAGGTCAGTGTGTTGATTAATAATGCTGGCATGGCCAAAGGAGTGGACCCGATTGATAAAGCCGAGCTTGAAGATTGGGAACAGATGATTGATACGAATATTAAAGGTCTTTTATATATGACCCATTATATGTTACCTCATCTTAAGCAACACGGAAGTGCTGATATTATTAATATTGGCTCTGTCTCTGGAAGATGGACTTATCCTGGAGGAGCTGTCTACTGTGGGACAAAGCATGCCGTTCGAGCGATTTCTGAAGGAATGCGACAAGATCTTTGTGGATCAAATATTAAAGTTTGTTGTATTGAACCCGGACTAGTGGAAACAGAATTTAGTGTGGTTAGACTAGAAGACGAACAAAAAGCGAATGCAGTCTATGCAGGAGCTAGAGTTTTACAGGCTAACGATATTGCAGATACAATTGTTTGGACTCTGCAGCGTCCAGCTCATGTTAATATTCAAGAAATGGTTATTTTTCCCATTGATCAAGGTGGAATTGCTCAAGTAAATAGGGTTTAAATTGTAATCGACTCAAGTGCATTAATGATTTTTTGAAATCTTTGAGTCGTATAGGTTTCACGCATTATCGCAATCTTTTTTGTAATGCTAAAATTCTTTTCAGCGTACATAAGCGAATCGACAAAATCTTCAGCTAAAATAAATACAATGGCCATGGGGGAAATATTTTGAGAATAGTGTTCTGAGAACCCAATCCCGTTTGTCATGCCATGGTGTTGTTTAATAATTTGCTCAACTCCAATGGGTGCATTGGGGTATTGCGCGGCCAGAGCAGCACTTAAGTGGGCATGTTTGTTAACTAATTCTTTTTCTTCTGAGTTGAAATTAGCTTCTCGCAACCCTTTTTTTGTGTGAATTCTAGCTTGTTCTGAATTTTGTAAAGCAATATCATGAAAAAAGGCAATAAATTGGAGCTTATCTCGTTGTTCTTTATTTACCCAGTCGAGCTGGTCCATTAGTTGAGTGGCCACAAACATAAGTACCTGGGAGTGTTTGTATTGATAGCCAGATTTATTTTTAAGTAGCCTTCTTAAAAGATGTTTGAGGTTAGGGACATTTTTTGCACTTTGAACCATTCCGCGTAGGTTTCTATTACCCAGTTCAACCGTTTCATCTGTGATACCCATTCTTTGCATTTTTTCTTGTAACAAGCTGAGTGACATCTCAAGTGCAACTGTTTTTTCATCTTCATTGAGGTCTTTTAATTCTAATTTTGCAGCAATTTCTTGGTTAATATTTGTTACAAATTTCAAGCGATTAATTTTCTCGACATGAAGATACGAAACTTTGTTGGAGATGAGTATTTTTATTTCTGTTGCTGAAATATCACCTAATTCATTTAAAAAAAGTTTAAATTGTTTGGGCTGATCCTCGTCCTCTAAGAAAACATTACAAATAGATTGTTTTATTAAGTAAAAGTGTTGAATAGGAATAGGAAAGTAATCATCAACTTGTGCTTCGGCCATTTCTTGTGCCGTTACATTTAATGCTTTTGCAGCTGCTTGTATAAGTGCTTTAATTTCCAATGCAGATTTAATATGTACAATGACTTTTTGCATAAGTGGTGATTGACCAATAACAATGATAGGGATTTCAAGTTTACTGGCCGCAAGGTATTCGTAAATTGCTTCAGCGCTCCTTTCGGTACCCACTTTCGCACGAGTTATAATAAGCTTGATCGAAGACGGGTCTTTTTGTAAATGCTCAATAGCAAACTTAGCATCGTCTTTAAGTACACAATTTGCTCCAATCCAAGTGTGTAAATTGATGGAGTAGAAGTCTTGAAATTGAATATTGCTTTCGACGATAAGCGTTGTTTTCATAATTATACCTAGTACTAGTATAGGTGATTCCTCAAAAAATAAAAGGCTTATAAATACTGGAATCTTTTGCTACGATTCAACTGAATAAGAGGTTAGAAGTGGCAATTGATTTTTCTGAATTTTCAGAGGCTAAAAACACAAAGAAGTGGCTAGATGCTGCTTTAAAAAGTCTCAAACTAAATGATGCTAGCGAGCTTGAAAAAAAACTTAACTATCGTAGTTGTGAGGGTGTTAGTCTTAAGTCCGACTACCCTCAAGAGATCAAAGCACTACAACTTAACTCTTTTCCAAGCACCAGAAAACTTGCATGCTATAGTAACCAGCAAGAACAGAGTATTGCACTTAATGAAGTCGATTTAATCATTACCCATTCGGAGAGTTTTAAAGGTGCCGCTCAGATTGTGACGACAATTAAAAAACTTACTGAGAACTCCTTGTTAGATATCTTTGCAATCGTTAATAACTTTCAAGTAAGTGAACTAACTGAGTTTATAACGAGTATTAAAAAACAAAACTTTAAAACCTATATCAGTAGTGCTCAAGTGCATAATGCTGGTGGCAGTATTGTGCAAGAGTTAAGTTTTCTTTTAGGTTTAATCAAATTCAATCAGGAAGTTCTTGCCAATACCGCAAGCCTTGTCATTGAAGTTGCAGTAGATTCTTTATTTTTTAATAATATTGCTAAGCTAAGGGCGTTGCGGTTTTTGCTCGAATCACTGCAAGAAAAATGTCAAATTCCAAACTTTGAGATTATGACAAGAAACTCTTTACGTGAACAAACGCTTTATGATCCTTGGATGAATATGCTAAGAAACACGACAAGTGCATCAGCGGCATTTTTAGGTGGAGCTGATATCATAAGTATTGATTCTTATGATCATATTGCGAGCTATTACGGGAATTCACAAGAGAGTGATCTTGGTATGAGACAGGCTAAAAATGTCTTTCATGTTCTTAATGAAGAGTCATACTTGAGCTCGGTACAAGATTGTTCGCAGGGAAGCTATGCTATTGAATCACTAACTACTGAGTATATTGATTTAAGCTTTAAGCATTTTCGTTTGTTGGAAAAAAAGGGAGGGATCTTTGCTAATCTTGACTCTTTTTCAGAGGATGTAAAACAGATCTCAGCAGAAAGGCTGACCAAAGTTGCAAATTTAAAATCGACACTTGCAGGGATTAATAATTTTGCAAATACAGATGATGATCTAGAGGATTTGTTTAAGACTAAGCTCAAATTAGAGCTCAAGGATGAACTTTTTCCTTTGCGCAGAAATGCCTTTGCGTTTGAACAAATACGAAATACTTTTACCACAAAAAGCTTTAAGCCAGTTGTGCTCACTTATGGTGATGAATCAAAGCTATCTGCTCGAATTATGTTCTGTGTAAATTACTTTGAAGTTTTAGGGCATAAAGTAGAAGTAAAGCACATTTCTGGGGTAACAAAAGATATAACTGCTTCCATCATTATTTTATGCGCGGCTGATGCTGATTACGCTGAGCTTGTTTCAAAACTACCCAAAGCAAATACTCCTATGTTTATTGCAGGCAATAAATATCATCAAGAGGGTATGACAAATATATACCTGGGACAAAATATGCTGTCTGTACTTGGAGGCTTAAGTGAGCTTTTCTAAATTGGATTCGATTGATATTTTTTCACGCAGTAGTGATAATAAAATAGAGCGTTTCCCACTAGAAACGGCAGAAGAAATTATTACTTTTACTCGTTATAATAAAAAAGATCTTAAAGAAGTTAATCATCTAGGTTTTAGGGCCGGTATTCCTCCTTTCTTAGGCGGACCCTATCCGACGATGTATAAAAGTCGTCCTTGGACGATTCGTCAGTACGCAGGTTTCTCAACTGCTGAAGAATCAAATGCTTTTTATAAAAGAAATCTATC
>JABJPQ010000297.1 GCA_018663815.1 Halobacteriovoraceae bacterium
AGAGTTAGAATTTAAATCTCCTGAGAAAACATATTTGTCATTTACTGCATATTTAACACCTGTTGGGGATGAAAAATTAAATATTATTTTAAAAGTAAACTACGCTCATCTTACACTTAGAGTCGATGCGATACTTAACCCCATTTTTAAATTTTTATTAAAGAGAGTTATTCAGCAAGATATTGATGTTTGTACAAAACAATTTCAAAATTTAAAACGATTACCCGATTTTATATATGCTTCCTCAAAAGCTGATTATATGATTCCTTATATTGATGCATTCTTAGACGGAAAACCAAAAGAAAGTGGTGAAAAGGAAATCACAATTCTTATTTAAGTTTATCATACGCAATATCTAGAGTGGTAGCTTCAACTAAGTCGACCTTTTTTTTGAAAGCAATGATTGAGAACTTAAAGAGTGAAAATACTTGGCCTAAAGTAGGATATGGGTCAGATAAACTTAATATTACATCTTTTGCTTTTATGAATTTAGTCATCGCACTAAAAAATATCTTTGGATTTAAGGAAAAAAGCAATAACGGAATACTGAGCATATACATTTTTTCGTGATTGGGTAGTGCTTGATTTGTTTTATTACTGGTAAAGTGATTTAGGCTAAGGGATCCTCTTAGGAGATGAACACCACTTGTTGTTCGAGGGTTACACTCGATCGGATATACTTTATCATTTGAAATAAACAAATCAAAAGAAAACTGCCCTGATAAACAAATATCTTTAAAAAAATCATCAATCCAGTTATTTATTATTTCGATATTAACACTTTCAAAAAGATTTGTGGCACCTCCACCTATAGTAAGTTGTTTGAAGTAAACCGACTTTGCAGTGACGACTCCATCACATAATATGACATATAAACAATACTCTTGTCCCTTAATGTACTCTTGAACAATACTCGTCTCGAAGTCAAAGGTGGCAGGGATTTGTAATCCTTTGAGCTTTTGAACATGTCCTCCAAAGCGGGAAAGCTTTTTCTTTACGATGTAAGTTTTACTTTTGTCAATAACGGAATCATGATCATAAATTGCAGGGGTATTTAAGCCTTTGCTTTGAAGGTATTTTATAAATAAATCTTTATTATGTAGTTTGTAAATTAAATCAAAATTTGGAGCAAAAAGGTTTGTGTAGTTGTCAATTTCAGTTTTTAACTCTGAGAGGTAAATGGCTTCCTCACAAGTTGGAATAACAATATCAAATTGTTCACATTTTAGCAGGTTTATTAAGTCACTTTTGAAGTGAGAGTAATTTGAGTTTGGCGAATTAATAATATGAGTTTTTATGCAATATTTAGAGTATGAGCATAAGCTTCCACTGATGAATTCTAAAATATGTACTTCATGCCCTTCTTTGCCAAAAGTTCGGAGTAATTCTAATGTGAATGGTGCACGGCCACCAGTAAGTAAGACTTTCATTTTATAGAATTTTTTCATAGAATCTTAGTAATTACAAGGCAACTAACTTGGGAAGCAATTGGATAGGCAAAATACTCAACTATTTTTCAAAGAAAATTATAATGAGCTCCAATGGGGAACGGATAAGCACTCCTCTTATCTTAAAGGTTATTTTGAACCTTTAATTTTAAATGGATTTCCAGAGTATATAACGAATATCTCAGCAACACCTTTTATAATAAAGTGTGGTGACTTATTACTCCCAGGAGTACTTCCTGGTGATTTAAAAGATTGTTATGTGTCGTCTCCTTACTCACAATATATTACATATGCTCAAGCAGAGTTGAGGGAAATTGACTCTGCTTCTGTTCGTCTTGTTTTGAAATTGTTTTTAAAGGCTCTAGGAGTTATAGCCAAGCTTTGCGATATTAATAAAGTTGTTTATGTTAACAATTGGCTTCTTTCTACAAATCTTTATCCTGATATTAAAACAGAGACCTTGAGGGAAATAAAAGAAGCCTTAGAAAGTAGGTACCCTGACCGAGTGATTATATTTAGATCATTAAATGAGAAATGTAATGAGCCTTTAATGAGGGACCTATATGGCCTGGGAGCTTCTAGAACACTAAGTCGGCAAGTATATATTTCAGATCCTTTTAAAAAGGACTATCTTGAGAGAAAAGATTTTCATAAAGATAAAAAATTTCTAGTAAAGACGAAGTTTGAAGTGAAAAAAACAGGATTTAATGAGCTTGATATTAATCAGATAAAACTACTTTATGATAAACTTTATATTGATAAGTATTTTGACCTTAATCCGCAGTTTACTTATAAATTCTTTGAAAACGCCGTAAAAAATAATCTTTTCAATTTTCAATTATTAACAAGTGAAAATAAGCCAAAAGCCGTTTTAGGATATTTTAGTCGAAACTATCAAATGACCACTCCTATTTTTGGATTTGAAACTGATGCACCAGCAAAAGAGGGACTTTATAGATTGATTTCAGCAATTCTGATGCAAGAATCTGAAAAGCATAGTTTAATGCTTAATCAGAGTTCAGGAGCATCTCACTTTAAAAGTCAAAGGGGAGCGTCTCCTTATATTGAATATAATTATTATTTTGTAAGCCATGTTGGAATAAAGCAAAAAACTATCTGGAGAATTCTTAGTGCAATGCTGAATAGTATTGGTATTTATACCCTGAAAAAGATGAAGTTGTGACTGTGAAGACTAATAGAATTGATATTATTGATAGTTTAAGAGGTCTTTCGCTATTTGGCATATTACTTACTCATTGTGTGACACAGTTTTTTGGAGTCATGCCCGAAGAAAATCGGGAGATACTCAATCACAACATACTAGACTCTTTTTTTACTTACTCTATTAGTCTTTTTCTAGGAGCGAAGTTTTTTTTAGTATTTGCCTTTTTATTTGGTGTCAGCTTTTGGATACAAGTAGAAAATAATAAAGACAGACTAAAAAAATTTAACGTTTATTTTATTAAGCGAATGGTTGTTCTCATTTTTTTCGGTATGCTTAATTATTGTTTTTTTCAAGGTGATATTCTTATGGTCTATGGGGCTTTATCAGTATCACTTCTTTTCATTCAAAATATGAAGACAGATAAAATCCTACTTTTAGCTGTTTTTCTTTTGTCAGGATTACCAAGATTTTCTATTTATTCTTATCAATTGATATTTGGAGATGTTGAGAGTTTTGCCTTAGGACTAAACCCTGATCCTGTTTTCATGAGTAACTTTGTCGCCGCGACGACTTATTCATTCATTGATATTGTAAAACTTAATTTTGAAAATTGGTCTAAAATGATTTCTATATTTCAGCTAGGTTACTTTGGAAGATCTTATCAGGTCGTTGGATGTTTTTTATTGGGAGTTGTAACTCATAGAGGAAATTTTTTCTCGAGCTTAATTGATAGTTCTTATTTAAAGGAGAAATTATTTATAAGATCTATTATTACGATTGTGCTTAGCTTATGCCTTTTAATCTATCTTTACACACTTAATTCGAGCTTAGACTTCACTTCTTTTAGTGGCATTATTATGGTTACGATTTATGATTGGTTTAATATTTCGTTTACAATTGTACTCGTGCTGCTTTTTGTCGGATACTCAAAAAATCTTAAATTAAAGATTTTTTATGACTTACTCAAATGGCCTGGACGTATGAGTTTGTCAGTCTATGTTATGCAATCCGTTTTTTTTACTGCATTCTATTTTAATTGGGGGCTTAATATGTTTAACGCTCATGGGGCAACGGTATCGGTTTTGATTGCAATTTTATTTTTCGGAGGGCAATGTTTATTTTCTTTTTATTGGCTTCAGTATTTTAAGCAAGGGCCACTTGAAGCAATATGGAAAAAGTTAGCTTTTTACGGAAGTATTTAGCAAAGTTTTGAAATTGAAGAAAGCTTCTGTACCCATATCCTATGGTGACTCGGCTGAGACTTGAACTTACCCAGTATGAGTGACGTGGTTTTTGAATGTTCTGTAGCGATCATTTGAGGTAGGATATTTCTCCCTCTCTTTACACCTGTCATTATTGGATGTATCATCCATAAATGACAGAACTCAAACGTAATCTAGAACGAAAAATTAATAACTTACTAGACTTTTTTCCATTGGTTGTGATTATTGGTACTAGGCAATGTGGTAAAACATCTCTTAGTAAAGTACTTCGACCAGACTGGAAGTACTATGACCTGGAAAAAGCTGAGCACTATGATTTGATAAGTAGGGATGTAAGCTTTTTTTTCAAGGAAAACCACGAAAAAATTATTTTTGATGAGGCTCAGTTATACCCTGATCTTTTTAAAGAGTTAAGAGGCGTTATTGATTCTGATAGGAAAAAAAATAATAGGTTTATTTTAACAGGTTCAAGTTCTCCGGAGTTACTTAAAAGTATATCAGAATCTTTGGCAGGAAGAGTAGGCATTGTGGAACTTGCAACTTTTAAATCAAATGAAGTTTACGAAACTCCGCTTTCAAGTTTTTATAAAATATTTACTAATAAATTAAGTGAAGAAAGCATAGATTTATTGAAACAGAGTAAACCTATAATAAGTCACTCTCAAGTCAAAAACCATTTTCTTAAAGGTGGTTATCCAGATGCCTTTATGGCAAAAAAACAATTTATGTATGATCAGTGGATGGAAAACTATTTCAGTACATACATCAATTAATGCTTTAACTTCTGAGGCAAACCATAGATTTTCATTTTGATCATGGCCGTAGAATAAAGGTTTAACTCCTAGTGGATCTCTTCCGGCGAAAACTTTTTCTTGATCAGAAATTACGAATGCAAATACTCCATCAAGTAGATTAATGCATTCTTCACCTTGTTCTTCGTATAGATGAAGGATGATTTCACTATCTGAATTTGTTCTTTGGGTGTGAGTTTCCTTAAGTTGGTTTTTAAGTTTGAGGTGATTATAGATTTCACCGTTA